>NZ_SZWU01000072.1:28713-44442 GCF_005280935.1 Citrobacter sp. wls757
CATGGGCGTCTCGCTGGTGGTGCATCCGCAGAATCCCTACATTCCAACCAGCCATGCCAACGTACGGTTTTTTATCGCGGAAAAACCGGGGGCCGATCCCGTGTGGTGGTTTGGCGGCGGCTTTGACTTAACGCCCTACTACGGCTTTGATGAGGATGCGGTTCACTGGCATCGCACGGCGCGGGACCTGTGCCAGCCGTTTGGCGATGACGTTTATCCACGTTACAAAAAGTGGTGCGATGACTACTTCTTCCTCAAGCACCGCAACGAGCAGCGCGGCATTGGCGGGCTGTTTTTCGATGATTTGAATACCCCTGATTTCGACCACTGCTTCGCTTTTATGCAGGCGGTAGGTCAAGGATACACCGAGGCGTATCTGCCCATCGTCGAACGCCGCAAAATGATGAGCTGGGGCGAGCGCGAGCGTAATTTTCAGCTTTATCGTCGTGGGCGATATGTGGAATTTAATCTGGTGTGGGATCGCGGCACGTTGTTCGGTTTGCAAACCGGCGGACGCACGGAGTCGATTCTGATGTCGATGCCGCCGCTGGTACGCTGGGAGTATGACTGGCAGCCGGAAGCGAACAGCCCGGAAGCTGCCCTTAGCGAGTTTATTCAGGTCCGCGACTGGGTGTAATTGCCTGATGGCGCTACGCTTATCCGGCCTACAACAACGGCAAACCCGTAGGCCGGATAAGATGCGTTAGCGTCGCATCCGGCACAATAATCTCATCATGCCCACTGGCGCATACGCTGATGCAGCGTCAACGACGGTTTCTCCGCAAACAGCTGCTGGTAGTCGGTGGCAAACTGCCCTAAATGCCAGAATCCCCACTGCATGGCGGCGTCTTTCACCGTCGCACTCTGCGACCATGGGCTTATCAACTCACGGCGCACGGCGTTCAGGCGAATACGTTTCAGCCAGGCATTCGGGCCAATACCGAGGATCGCGTGAAAGGCGTTTTGCAACGTCCGGCGGCTAACGTGCAGCTGATTGCATAAGTCGAGCACGGTCAGCGGCTCTGACATATTTTCCAGCACGTATTCGCGCGCACGTGACAGCAAGCGACGATAGCTCTGATGGCTGATGCTTTCCGCAGTCATAATCGGCTGCGCTTCTTCCAGCATGGTGCCCATCGCCAGCAGCAGGTTATCCCCTAACACTTTACGCACCGCGGGTTGGTGAAGGTTTTCAGGATTCTCACTAAACGTCGCCAGCGCCTGCTGCACAAAGCCCCATAGCGCGGCTTTGTGTTGTTCTTTAACTTCCAGCGCCGACTGATTGCGCAGCATATGCAACCCCCTTTCCGGGTTATGCAGGAAGTTGGCCTGACGAGCTATGGCCTCTTCCGAAATGACGACACCCAAAATGGTGTAATCATCCGGCGTACTCAGTTCAAACTCCGTCCCGCCTGGGCGGGTGGCAATTTCAGCGCTACCCAAACACTGGGTACCAATAAATCCCTGCTCGCCGCGCGTGGCCGGAATGCCAAACCAAAATGAGTTTGGCCAGACAAGGCACGACTGACGCAGCGCCAGTCCGGTGTATTCACGGAACACCTGAATATCATCGAGCAGGATTTCCGTGAACTCGCCATGAAATTTTCCCGGATGCAGTTGGTCGTAGATCTGCTGCCAGGCGGTAATCGTCAGCGCGTGCTCATACACATCCGTTGTTCGCCGTTGGTGAACGTTGTCCACTTCCACTTTCGGCGTCAGTTTAACGTCTTCGGGTAATACTTCATGATAAAGATGGTGCAAGTTTGCAGTACGGTTCTTTTTCATGATCTTTTAAGCCGGAAGCTTCAACGAAGCCCCCGGCCCTCCGACAGGTTAATTTTTTAAGCGGTAGCGACTACTGCGTTTACGCAACGCTCCATCAGAAAAGAGCTGTTCCAGCGCATTTCTGGCTTCATCAAGTGACCAGCCAAAGTGGGCCGCCACTTCCCCTGCCGTCATTCCTTGACGGACCGATGCTAACAGCGTCAGAAGTTGGGCAGAGGATTCAGACGTCACTGGGGCGTCCTGTGTCTTCTCTGGTTTCGCTTCTGTTTTCGCTTCTGGCTTCTGTTCAGGTTTCTTCGGCTGGCGTTTAAAACCGCCGATCAGCCACTGGGTGTCATCGTCCGGCCGGCCTATTTCCTTACGGCTGATAACACGGCCCGTACGCGCTGCGGCTGCACTGCCAGCATCCAGCGCTGCGCGGCATGCCGCCAGATCGCCTTCCACCACCAGCGTCAGTCGACCAGGATCGAGCACTTCGTGGCTAAGCAGACGCACGTTCGCGGCTTTCAGCATGGCATCGGCCGCGTCCACGGCAGCCACCATGCCATCCACTTCCAGTAATCCCAGTGCATTGATCATCACTACCTCTCTTACGCGCGCTGGATTGGATTACGGGCAATATCCAGAACGGCATCGGCAAAGGCGTTACATGCGGCTTTACAAGCGGCCTGGCTACCGGTCAAAAACGCGGCTGAATAGTTGGTTTCTGACGGCGGTGGTACATAGGTCACCAGTTGTACATCGGCAGATTTCAGCGCGGCATCAATACCAAATGTCGCTTCCAGCGGCGGTGCTACCAGATACGCCATCGGATCGCCCAGTCGGCATCCCGCGGTTGCGGAGAGATACGAACCGGTACGCGAAACCACATGCGCCAGGAAGGCGGTATCTTCTGCGTCATTCGCCCACTGGAATGCCGCCCCGCTTTCAATATTGGCCACCATCGCGTCCAGACCCGCGCGAACTTCGGCCGGGTTTGGTCCACCGAGCATAATCAGCACTTCGCCCGATGTTGGAGAGGGGCTGTGCGCCGCACCGGCATACAGCGAGCGGCCATAAACCACTTCGACCATTGCCTGTTTTGTCGCTTCGTCTGCGGCAATATACGCCACGTCATCAGAATCTGCTGTGATGAGTCCGAGGCTACGTATATGTGGCGGTAATTTAAGTTCGCGGGCAAAACCGTCATTTACCGAGGCAATCACACGCATTGCGGTGACTGAAGGTCTAATTAAATCTAATGCTGGCATGATGCCTCCTTAACGGGTCATATTGATGCCGGATGCTTTTTGCTCCAGCATGCGCTTGGCCAAATCCACAATCACCGCCGCCGCTTCAACCGGTGGCGTACCGCCCTGGTGAATGTTCGAGATACAGGTACGATCAGCCTCAACGGTGGTCGCCACACGCGGTGAATAGACGGCATAGCAAGAAAGACTTTCCGACTGGCCGAGGCCCGGACGTTCACCAACCAGCAGGATCACCGCTTTTGCACCCAGCAGTTCGCCGATCTGATCTTCGATTTTCACGCGCCCATAGCGAACAAAGAACGGCGTCCCGACCTTCAATCCGGCCTGTTTTAAGCCCGACAACAGCGGCGGCAGGATCTCTTCATAGTTAGCGGTAATCGCGTCGGTAGACAGGCCATCAGAAATAATCACCTGCACATCCGGATTCATTACACACTGTGATTTCAGTGCTTCAATGGCTTCCGCACTCAGACGACGCCCCATATCCGGACGCGTCAGATACAGGTTTTTGTCGCTGATTTCCGAGCGCACTTCCAGTAGCCCCTGGGCTTTTACCCACTCTTCCGGCACTTCTTTCAATACCGTATCTTTCGAACGCGAGTGGTCAGCCAGGAAACGCAGCAGCGCCTGGGTACGCGGACGAGGACCGGCACGACCGGTACATACACGCGCAGCGGTGCTACGGCGAAGTTCAGTCAGCACCTCTGCACGGTGCGGATTCTCAACGCCAATCCACGCTTTGGCTTCGGCTGAGCCTAAGTCCATCGCGCAGCTTTCACCGGTCGGCGCGGCGCACTGCGTGGTGCTGCATTTTGCTGGTGCTGACGGTTCTTGAGCCTGCGGTTGAGACTCACCCATTGACGCCATTACGCTGCGTACAATTTCTTCAATCTGTTTTTGATCCATCGTGTGTCATCCCCGCGTCATCAGAAGAACAGTGACGGATCGCCCGCCCGTTTGGTCAGGCGACCGTTTGCCATAATGCCCATGGTTTCCAGCCAGCGTTCAAACTCCGGCGACGGACGCAGGTTCAGCAGCTGACGCACGGTCGCGGTGTCATGGAAGGCGGTGGTCTGATAGTTGAGCATGATGTCGTCACCGAGCGGCATGCCCATGATGTAGTTGCAGCCAGCGGTGGCGAGCAGAATCATCAGGTTTTCGTTAAGGTTCTGGTCAGCATCAGCATGGTTGGTGTAGCAGCAGTCGCAGCCCATTGAGATGCCGCTCAGCTTGCCCATAAAGTGATCTTCCAGACCCGCGCGAATAATCTGACGGTCGTTGTAGAGATACTCCGGCCCGATAAAGCCCACCACGGTGTTCACCAGGAACGGATCATAGTGGCGTGCCAGCCCGTAGTTACGCGCTTCCATCGTCACCTGATCGGCGCCGAAGTTCGCGCCCGCGGAAAGTGCAGACCCTTGCCCGGTTTCGAAGTACAGGCAGTTTTCCCCGGCGATACGGTTGAACTCAGCGCCCACTGCGCGCGCTTCATCCAGCATGGCCAGCTCAACGCCAAACTCTTTTAAGCCTTTTTCGCTACCGCAGATACTCTGGAAAATCAGCCCGCCCGGCGCGCCGCGACGAATCGCTTCGATCTGGGTAGTCACGTGTGCCAGTACGCAGCCCTGGGTCGGGATGTTGAATTTGTCGATAACGCCGTACACGGTATCCAGTACGCGGCTTAAGTTTTCCACGTCATCCGTTACCGGGTTTACGCCGATCACCGCATCGCCCGCCCCGAAGGACAGCCCTTCGTAGATTTGTGCGGCAATACTCTGCACGTCATCACGGGTGTCGTTCGGCTGCAAACGGCAGCTGAAGGTGCCCGGCAGACCGATGGTGGTATTGGCCTTTTTGATCACCGGCATTTTCTTACCGCCGTAGATCAGGTCCGCGTTAGAGCAGATTTTTGCTACCGCAGCGACCACTTCCGACGTTAACCCTTTGCGCGTAAACGCAATGTCATCAACGGAGGTTTCATCGCTCAGCACGTACTCGCGCAGCTCGCTGATACTCCAGTTTTTGATACGGTTATAGGCCGTCTCGTTGACGTCATCCTGAATCAGACGAGTAACACAGTCCTCTTCATAGGAAATCACCGGGTTATTGCGGATATCCGCCACCGTCATTTCCGACAGTACCTGCTTGGCCGCCACGCGCTCCTGCGAACTGGTTGCGGCCACTCCTGCCAGCACATCCCCCGAACGCAGTTCGTTGGCTTTTGCCAGCACCTCTTTAACATCCTTAAACTGATAAACATTGCCGAACAATGTGGTCTTTAGTTTCATAAGTCGTTCCCTCAGGAAGGAAATGCGAGTGATTTCACCGTCACCGGCACAACCGATCCGCCAAAAAGAGGCGTACCAATGTCGATATAGTCCCCCGCCCGGACAACCACCTCATCGATGACTGCCAGCGGGTGTTGCTGTAACTGTGGGCGTAACAGCATGCCCAGGGCCTTACCAAAATCCTGCTCGGCTACCACCAGCAGGGGATGCGGATTCGGATAGCGCGCGACAAAGGCCAGCAGCGCATCAATCACCGTTAACAGCGCGGCGTAGCGCACCGGCAGCGAACCGGGCAACGCCAGCACGTAGGCGTCTGTTTGCGGGTCCAGATCGAGCTGCATTAGCGCCTGTTGCCAGGCGGCCACCAAATCAGCCTCATCAACCGGAATCGCCACCGGCAGATTGCGCAGCGGAAGCGCCACACCTTCCAGCCAGATGGTGCTGCCCGAAAGCGACAGCGTATGCGCACCGGCGCCAATCACCGTGGCGCGCACGGTTTGCGCCGGGAACTGCACGTTCATCTCACGCAGGCGCGGATGTTCATGCAGCGCCGTTGCTAACAGCGGGCCAATGTCGGAAAAACAGAACGGATCGGCTGGTTGGTTGCGGTAGCACTCGCCCACCCCGCCGGACAACGTAATCACTTCCGGTTTCACGCCCGCCGGTAACAGGCCGGTTTGCATCAGCGCCTGCGCCAGCGGTGATAACGTACCGTCAATCACCTCCACAATCAGCGCCGCCATCCGTCGGGCTACCTGAACAAGCTGCGCCGCATTGAGGGTTCGGGCGTCGGTGCCCGGACCAAATACGTCATCAACAATCATCTGCCCCGGCTGATGCGCATGTACTACTCGTCCCTGGCCGTTCGTTTCCAGCAGTCGCCCGCCGACGTTGAGGCAAGCCGAACCGCTGACCTTTCCAGCATCAAACAGAACGTAGTTCGACGTACCGCCACCGATATCGATGTTCAGTACGCGGCACAACTTCTGCTCGGACAGGGTTTGTGCCCCCGCACCGTGACCGGCAATCACCGATTCCAGATGCGGACCGGCGCTGGCCACAACAAAATCCCCCAGCGACTGAGAGAGCGTCATCACCGCCGGACGCGCATTACGGGTTTTGGCACTTTCTCCGGTGATGATGATCGCGCCGGAATCGACAGTCTCAGGTGCAATACCCGCCGCCTGATACTGGGCGAGGATCAGCGCCTTAAGTTCGGCCTCTTTCAACCCGCCCTGCTTATCAACGGGGGTAAAGAACACCGGGCTTTGCCAGCTAATTTCGCGTTTGATGAATTCGTAGCGCGGCACCTGCGACACTGCCGCACGGTTGACTAACTCAAGGCGCGAGAAAATCACCTGAGTGGTAGTGGTGCCGATATCGATACCGACGCTCAATAGCTGGCGAGTATTCACGATTGCGCCTCCGGGTTGGTTTCTACTTCTGCTGGCACATCTTCATCTTTCGGTACCAACAGCATAGCCACACCAATCGCCGTCACACCGCCAATCAACTTGCCGACAATCATCGGGAAGATCATCGCGTTCATGTTGGCAGCGGCGAAGCCTAAGTGGTCACCCAGTGCAAAGGCCGCGGAGACCGCAAAGGCGCAGTTGATCACTTTGCCGCGGGTATCCATATTCTTCATCATGCCGAACATTGGGATGTTGTTCGCCAGCGTCGCAACCATACCGGCAGCCGCAATATTATTGATTTTTAACAGGTTACCGACGCTCATCAGCGGTTTTTCAAACCAGCGGGTCAGCAGCAGTACCATTGGGTACGCACCGAGCAGTACGCAGGAAATAGAACCGATAACTTCGATGGCGCGCATCACTTCACCCGGCTTGTCGCCCGGAGCCATGAAGATAGGATCAAGACCTGGGATCAGCTCCCAGCCGAGCAGGAATTTGACCACTGCTGCTGCCAGGCCGATGGTGATCAGCGCCACCAGGAATTTCGCGAAGATCTGGAAGCCGTTGATCATTTTTTCCGGGATGAATTTCAGTCCCAGCGCCACCAGCACAGCCACGATCATCACGGGAATCATATTCATCAGGATCAGCGCGAAGGTGAACTCCACCGGCTGTCCGTTGATTTCGACGCCGGAGTACATCGCAATCAAACCGCCCGCAATACAACCAATCGGAATGGTGACAATACCCGCCAGCACGCCCAGCGCCAGATAGCGACGGTCAGACGGTTCAATAATCCCCAGCGCAACCGGAATGGAGAAGACCAGCGTCGGCCCCATCATCGCCCCGAGGATCAGGCCAGAGTACAGCCACGCCGCAACGTCGCCGCCCGCCAGTTCTTTCGCCAGGAAGAAGCCGCCCATATCGCACGCCAGCAGCGTTCCGGCAAACATCGACGGGTTCGCGCCCAGCATTTCATACAGCGGAATAATTACTGGCCCGAGCACATGCGCCAGTACCGGCGCCAGCGCGGTCATACCGACCATCGCCAGACCCAGCGCGCCCATCGCCATAAAACCTTCTTCAAACTGGCCGCCCGATCCCTCAATACTCTTACCGAACTTACCGAGGAAGCGTGCCGAACCGCCGAACTGCGACAGGATCCTGTCCACGGCGGCAATCAGCATAAAGAACATCATGATGTACATGATGATTTCGTTAATTCCCATAGCCCCTACTCCCTGTCATTTGTGATTTGTAGGCCGGATAAGACGTTTACGTCGCCTCCGGCATTAACGCCGTGTTATTGCCGGATGGTGGTGCGAGCACCTTATCCGGCCTACAGGCATTACCCGGCAGCCGCGTACAGGTCGATGATCTGTGCCTGCGTGGCGGTGCGTGGGTTACTGCGAATACAAATATCCTCCAGCGCGGCGTGAGCCCATGCGCTGTACTGCTCGGGCTTTGCCCCAACGTCAGAGAGTCGTTTGGTCTGGCCCACTTCGCTAATCAACTCGCTGACCGCGTTGATAGCATCACGATCGTCCGATTTCTTGTTGGTTAACGCGCGTCCGATATGGCTAAAGCGCTCACGACACACCATGCGGTTGAACCCCATTACCGTGGGAAGCAGCATGGCGTTAGCCTGTCCGTGTGGAATGTGCAACGTCGCCCCCGGCTGGTGCGCCATCGCATGGCACAGGCCAAGCCCAGCGCTGGAAAACGCCATCCCGGCCATACAGGAAGCCAGCAGCATGCTTTCGCGCGCAGCCAGATCCTGACCGTAGCCGACGGCCTTCGGCAGCGATTTACCGATCATCGCTATCGCGCCAATCGCCAGGCTGTCGGTAAACGGCGTCGCGTTCAGTGCGCTATACGCTTCAACGGCGTGCGTCAGTGCATCAATCCCGGTCATCGCCGTTACGTGCGCAGGCACGCCTTCCGTCAATGCGGCGTCAAGGATCGCCACATCCGGCATCAGGGTTGCGTGGGCCAGCACTTTTTTGAGTCCGGTCGCGGCGTCGATAATCACCGTGACGTTCGTGGTTTCTGAGCCCGTTCCGGCGGTAGTCGGTACGGCAATCAGCGGCAGACGCGGGCGTAACACGCTACGCTCGTCCATGTCAGCCAGCGTCTGGGTAGGATTGGTCACCAGCAACGCCACTGCCTTGGCGGCATCCAGCACGGAACCGCCGCCGAAAGCCACGACACCGTCGCACTTTGATTCACGCAGTTGCGCGACTGCCGCGCAGACGTCCGTAATGCACGGTTCACCTACCGGACATGGCCACAGCGTCATTGCCACACCTTTCATCGCCAGGCTGCGCTCCAGTGCGGCGGTCATCCCCGCCTGATGCAGAAAGCTGTCAACCATGACGAACATATGCGTCAGTCCGCGCGTTTGTGCTTCCTGTCCGCAGGTACTAAGCGCTCCCAGTCCACATAACGTAACCGGGGGAACGCTAAACGTTTTTACGCGTTGCAGATTCAGGGTATCGAATGCCTGAAAGAGCGCGGTCTGCAATTCAGCTTGCATAGATTCCTTCCGCTTTTTCTTTTCCGCTGTTTGCAATCGCCAGCGGAGTCATAAACAGGCTGTGCTGGGGTAAATGCACCTGCAGCTCCGGGAAACGCTTACGGAACAGTTCATCAACGCCTGGCTGCATACAGGAGCCACCCGCCAGCCACAAATCAGCGACATCCTGTCCGGCAATATGGTGCGCCACGATTTCCGCCATCTTTTCGTAGACAGGCTTCACCACCGGCCAGATTTCTTTGCCATTGCTGCGCTTGTACTGCTCGGCTTCTTCCAACTGGATACGACGGTTCCCGGCCAGCGTCAGAGAGATATGGTGCCCGCCAGTCGCTTCATCAGCGGAGTAAGTCACTTTGCCCTGTTTAACAATCGCAATCCCGGTAGTGCCACCACCAATATCCACCACGCCGGCGTTATCAAGCTGCAACAGATCCGCCACCGCGGTTGGTTCGTCGAGGACATGGCTCACTTCAAGCCCGGCAGACTCCAGCACGTTAATAGAGATGCGTGGGTCAGTTCCCGGTGGAAACGAGGTTGCCGCATGGGTAAAACGGCAACCCAGTTGTTGTTCGAGCGTATCGAGATGGCGACGAACGATGGTCACCGCACCAAAGAAATCCCAAACGATGCCATCGCGCACGACATCGGCCCAGTCCAGGCAAACCGCGACCGGCTGTCCGTCACTGTCCACAACCATCGACACCACATCACACGTTCCCAAATCAATGCCCAACCACAGCGGTGAATCGCTCTTTGCGGGCGTCTGGTTACATAGCGTTGCCGCTTTTAGCAGTCTGGGTGTCAACCAACGTTGTTCGTCGTGCGCCATCTCATTTACTCCTTATACAATTCTGAAGGCGTCTACCAACACACAGCGACGCAGACGCACAAACGTACGCGCACTGGTCACCCCTTCCCCGGTTGGTGTGGTAATAGTCATCGTGGTCCAGCCTTCACCGCCCAGTCCAAGACCGGCAATGCACGGTCCGTTCTTAACGAAGATGCTGGTATCAATGGCGTTTGCCATACGGTTCATATTTTCGATATTGCGTGAGTGCATCGCCGCCGTATGGTGGCAGCCGCCTTCCAGCTTGACCGCCAGTTCAATGGCTTCATCGACGTTGGCAACTCGCACGACCGGCAGCACCGGCATCATCAGTTCGGTAACGGCAAACGGATGCGTCGCGGAGGTCTCGACGAATAACAGACGGGTTTGCTCCGGTACGTTCAGACCAATCGCCGCAGCGATTTTTCCGGCATCGCGCCCGACCCAGTCACGACTGACTGTGCCTTTACCGCGCTCATCGATATTTTTCAGCAGCACCGGCTGCAGCTGTTCGGCCTGAGCCGCTGTCAGTTTCACCGCATGCTGGCTTTCCATCAGACGCATCAGTTCATCAGCGACGCTATCGACCACGATCAGCACTTTTTCGTCGGCGCAGATGATGTTGTTATCAAACGATGCACCTTTGACTATCGACTGCGCCGCGCGTGCCAGGTCAGCCGTTTCATCAACCACCACTGGTGGATTACCCGCACCAGCGGCAATCAGACGTTTGTTGGTGTGCTTACGCGCGGCGTCCACTACGGCTTCACCACCGGTCACCACCAGCAGGCCGATACCTGGGTACTTGAACAGACGCTGCGCAGTCTCGATATCCGGGTTGGCAACCGTCACCAACAGGTTTGCCGGACCGCCTGCGGCAACTACCGCCTGGTTAAGCAGAGTGATAGCGCGCTGAGAGACTTTTTTCGCCGCCGGATGCGGTGCGAAGACCACGCTGTTACCAGCGGCAATCAGGCTGATGGCGTTGTTAATGACGGTCGCGGCCGGGTTGGTGGATGGAGTTACCGAGGCCACCACGCCCCACGGTGCGTTTTCAATCAGCGTCAGACCGTTATCGCCGGTCAGAACCTGTGGAGACAGGCATTCCACACCCGGCGTGCCGCGCGCCTGCGCCACGTTTTTGGCAAATTTATCTTCGACGCGTCCCATGCCGGTTTCAGTGACGGCAAGTTCCGCTAATTCTCTGGCGTGCTTTTCGCCCGCCTCACGTAGGGCCGTGATAGCCAGTTGGCGCATGGCGACGCTTTTCAACCCCTGTTGGGCCAGTTTTGCTGCCGCCACTGCGTCATCCAGGGAGGCAAAAACGCCCATTTCTTGAACGGCACTGACGGGTTGGCTGCTGTCTTTCATTTTCAGCAGTACCGCTTTCACGACCTGTTCAATATCCTGTTGATTCATGATTTTCTGCCTTATTTATGGAAGATCACCTGACCACCTGCCACCACTTCATCGACAATGCCAATCACGCACAGATCGACAGGCGATGATTCATTCCGGTGCGCCTGACGGGCGGAGCTTCCGCTGACCAGCAGCACCCACTCTCCGGTTCCCGCCCCGATGCTGTCGATAGCAACAGCACATTGCCCGTCGGGATTTCCCTGGGCGTCAATCATTTCCACCATCAGCAACTTGTCGTGCGCGAGCCCCTGATGGCGTACGGTACAAACAATTTGTCCTGTAACGATTGCCAGTTTCATACGCGCCTCCGTGGCATATTTCAGGTAAAACCTCCCCCTACCCTCCGCAGAAGGTAATGTGAAAAGGAGAGAGGGTGACGCCAGCAATGAAGTCTGTGGCGTCACATGGACGACTTACATGTCGTTGCTGTCGCCTTTAAAGCTGATCGGGAACACTTCTTCCAGATCGCCGTGCGGACGTGGGATCACGTGTACTGAAACCAGCTCGCCAATACGCTGTGCTGCCGCAGCACCTGCGTCCGTTGCAGCTTTACATGCCGCTACGTCGCCACGGACCATGGCAGTGACCAGACCGCCACCGATCTGCTTCACGCCAACCAGTTTCACGCGTGCCGCTTTAACCATTGCGTCAGAAGCCTCAATCAGTGCAACCAGGCCCCGGGTTTCAATCATTCCTAATGCTTCCATTATGCTTTCCTCTTAAGTCAAAGGGGGTCCAGAACGGGACCTTATACAACCAGTGTGTGCGAGGCGTTTTCACGACTCATGTCAGTCTGGCGCGGCACTGCTGCCACCAACGCCAGTTCGATAATTTCCTGTACGCTACAGCCACGAGAGAGATCATGAAGCGGTGCGGCAAGCCCTTGAATCAACGGACCTACTGCGCGATACCCTCCCAGACGCTGAGCGATTTTGTATCCAATATTGCCTGCCTCGAGCGATGGGAAGACCATCACATTGGCATTGCCCTTTAACGGACTGGCGGGCGCTTTTTGCGCTGCGACATCCGGAACAAAGGCGGCATCAAATTGCAGTTCTCCGTCCACGGTAAGCTGCGGGGCACGCTCACGAACGATCTCGGTCGCCTGCTGCACGTTAACGACGTTAGGATGGCGAGCACTGCCATTACTTGAAAACGACAGCATGGCGACGCGCGGCTCTTCACCAGTGATCGCCTGCCATGTCTGCGCGCTGGCAATCGCAATATCCGCCAACTGTGCGGCGGTGGGCTGCGGCACGACGCTGCAATCGGCAAAACCTAATGACGGACCAAGGTACTGCGGCAGCATCAGGAAAATTGACGACAGCGTTTTACAGCCAGGCTGTAGCCCGATAATGCGTAATCCGGCACGCAGCACGTTCGCTGTTGATGAGAGATTGCCCGCAATACAGACGTCAGCTTTACCCGCGCTAACCATTGCAGCGGCGAACATCAGCGGATCGTTGAGTTTTTCCAGCGCATCCGCAGGCGTTTTATCTCCCGCGCGGGCCAGCCAGCGCAGCGCAAACTCTTCGCGCATTGGCTGATTGCTTTGCGGATCGATAACCTGAATGCCATCCATTGCCACCCGGTGGCTGAGGGCAAACTGGCGCAGCGCAAACGGACTGGCAACGAGAATGGGATGTGCCAGACCGTGCTGATGCAGGTAATTCGCCGCCTTCAGCACCCGGACATCCAGCGCATCCGGGAACACCACCCGTGCCGGTGAGCGTTGGGCGAGTTGACGAGCACGTTCAATGATCATTGCTTCTCCCCCAGTCGCTGTTGAATTTGGTTAACCGTCAGCGGATGCTTCGCAACGCTCAGAATCATCATCACGTAGACCGTACTGGAAAGGCGGTTGAGCGCCTGCATAATGTCCGGTCGCATAACCTCAAAACTGCGAGTGATGAACACCTGGGCCGCCACCGTCTCCGTTTCACGGACTTTGGTACGCAGCAGATTAAGCAGCGCGCAATCACGTCCGTGGCTGGCTTCAGGCACCAGGTGGTCGTGGTCCAGATAGCGCAGCGGTTGATGAGAAAGACGGTGTAAATCTTCGTCACTTAAACCCACGACAGCTTGTGCTGCCAGCGGCTCATCCATGGCGTCAGCGCGCATAATATTGCCCAGGCGCGAGCGGATATCCGCCAGCCACGGCTGCCACGGTTCTGCCATCTCAATCTGCAACCACACAGCCAGGGCGATGGTGCTGTCCAGCGCGGCGCGAAATCCCAGACGCGGATCGCTTTTGGCAACCATCTTGTCCGCCGTCAGATGCGTCAGGGTGTCCGGTTTCTTCGCCACCGGTTGATGGCACAGTTCGCAGCGGGCCTGTGGATGCGTATCGCTGCTGGTTAATCCATGCACCGGCTGCGGCTGCTGTTCTTCGTCATCAATAAACAGGCTGCCCTGCTCGTCGATAAACTTAATACGCAGATGTCGGCTTTCCAGTAATTCCCGGGCAGACGGCGTCAGGCGAGCGTCAGCGGGGAGATGAATTTCAGCCCCTTCGCTGAGCGTATGATTCGCTCTGAGCCATGCTTCGGTAATGAAATCCTTCATACATCCGCCTTAGCAGGACTGCCAGTTCGCAGGCCAGGCCACATACAGAAACTTCACCGTCGATGGCGTACCAAATTCGATGCTGGAACCTTTCGGGATAAACATGACGTCCCCGGCTTTTGCAATCATGGTTTCGCCTTCGTGGCGAACGTGCAGCTCGCCTTCCAGAATCATGTCGATTTCGTCGTAGTTCAGCGTCCATGGGAAAAAAGCGTTATCCCACTGCATGAACCCGGCGGCCATGCTGCTACCGTCCTGGTCGGTCACCAGATCGGTTAAGCCCACGCAGTGCGGCTGCGCGCCGTCAAAACGACCAAACTTCACGCTGCTGCCGTCGATGACTTTGACGCCGCCTTTGCCGGTTACCGAGCTAAAACTCGGCTGCATTCCGCCCTGCTCCAGCGACTGCTTCTCCTTCATAACTTTGTCCATCAGCTGGGCGACCAGGCTTTCGGTAAACTGCCCTTCCGGTAACTGCGCAATGATGGTTTCGCGAATGCGCTGGCTTTCCGTTTTGCCATCATCAACCGCCGCCGGTACAGCAGCAGTTGGCGCGGATTCATCGCATTCACTGATGGTAACGCCCAGCAGCTCCGCAACTTCGCGCGCCTCCGGGGTGATGATGCTGGCGCGCAGAACAACCGACATTTCCTGTTCGCCGCGTGCGTGGGCCGCACGAATATCGTTAGCTGTGATGAGTTTTTTCACCTGCCCTTTCCTCCTTTTGGCTGAGCTCAGTCAGATAATCCACCAGGTGCTGCACGCTGCGCGGGTCATGGCTATTGAGCTCAAAAATCGGCTCCTGAAACCCCATCCCGCGAAGTAGTTGTCGCGTTGCGGCGACGTCGGCATCCGGCATGTCCGTTTTACTGATAACGGCGATTTGTCGTTTACTGGCGCCGATATCCAACAGCCCGGCAGGTAAGCGACTTTCTTTATCATTTGCCGCGTGTATATAAATCAACGTATCGACATCCTGCAGCGTGGTAATTAAGGCGTGATACCAGCGCGGATGGCTAAAATATTCCCCTGGCGTATCGATATCGCCATTTTCATTAAACTCCACGGCCTGTGTTTTTCTGGCGAGGGAATAATTCCCCTGTAGCGCATTAAAGAGCGTTGTTTTCCCCGCCCCCACCGTACCGACAAATGCAATACGTTTCATCGCCGCCTCTGATTAACTTTTTGTCAGGTTGCACAAAGTGAAATTTAATAATCGACCCAGACCACTTACCGTCTGTAATAACGCTTCTTCTACTGCGCCTACCGAACCGTAGATCACCAGTGCGCCGCTGAATCTATCGAGAAAACCGATATGTACATCCGCCGCCTTCATGGCTAAGTCACCGGCAATCATCGCGGTTTCGCCTGGCGTCAGCGTCATGATGCCGATAGCGCCCGCTTCGGGTACGCCGATCTTTTTCGCCAATTCCTCGCCGGGGTGCGCAATGAGATGCGCCAGCGTGACCTGTTTCCCCGGCACAAATTCCTGAATAATGCGTTCTTTTTCCATTGCTCACCGCCTCCGCTAAAACTGCCCTCATCGTGGCAATTTTTTGTCAGAGTAAATAACAAAATTCGGCAACCAGGTTTAAAAGGTGAAGTAGATCACTAAGAAAGGGAAAATAAAAAGGCGCGGGAGAAA
>NZ_SZWU01000072.1:44501-60484 GCF_005280935.1 Citrobacter sp. wls757
AAATTACAGCGGCTGCGTTTGGGCTTCTACAACCGCCAGCGCCACCATATTAACGATACGACGAACAGAGGCGATCGGCGTTAATACGTGAACCGGTTTCGCAACCCCCATCAGCACCGGGCCAACCGTTACGCCTTCAGAACTGGAAACGCGTAGTAAGTTGTAACTAATACGGGCAGCTTCCATATTCGGCATCACCAGAATATTCGCTGAGCCTTTCAACGGACTGTCCGGCATGCGGTCATTACGGATGCTTTCCACCAGCGCGGCGTCGCCGTGCATTTCGCCGTCAATCATCAACTCTGGCGCGCGCGCCTTAATCAGCTCCAGCGCGTCGCGCATTTTGCTGGCCGACGGACAGTTAGAGGAACCAAAGTTGGAGTGCGACAGCAACGCCACCTTCGGTTCGATACCAAAGCGACGCACGGTCTCTGCCGCCATCACGGCGATTTCCGCCAGTTGCTCAGGCGTAGGATCGTCGTTGACGTAGGTATCGGCGATAAAGGTGTTACCGCTTGGCAGCAGCAAGGCGTTCATCGCCCCGGCAGTATGCACGCCGTCGCGATGGCCAAATACCTCTTTTACCACACTGAAGTGCTCATGATAGTCGCCAATCGTACCGCAGATCATCGCATCCGCTTCGCCGCGCTGTACCATGATTGCGCCGATCACCGTAGTGTTGGCAATCACCGCACGCTGCGCCTGCTCTTGGGTAATCCCACGACGCTTCATAATCTGGTAGTACTCGCTCCAGTACTCTTTAAAGCGCGGATCGGACTCATTGTTGACGATTTCAAAATCGACGCCCGCTTTGATCTGCAGACCCAGTTTCTGGATACGCATTTCAATAACGCTCGGACGACCGATCAGGATCGGTTTTGCCAGCCCTAACGTGATCAGCTCCTGGGTAGCGTGCAGTACGCGCGCTTCTTCCCCTTCGGTCAGCACCACGCGCTTCGGCGCTTTGCGTGCCAGGGAGAAAATCGGCTTCATGAACAGGTTGGTTTTGTAGACGAATTCAGTCAGCTTATCGATGTAAGCGTCAAAGTCGGCAATCGGACGCGTTGCCACGCCGGAGTCCATCGCCGCTTTCGCCACCGCGGGGGCGATTTTGACGATCAGACGCGGGTCGAACGGTTTCGGAATGATGTATTCAGGGCCGAAGCTCAGGTCCTGATCGCCATAAGCAGATGCCACCACTTCACTCTGCTCGGCATGCGCCAGCTCAGCAATCGCGTGCACCGCCGCCAGTTTCATCTCTTCGTTGATGGCCGTCGCACCAACGTCCAGCGCACCGCGGAAGATGAACGGGAAGCACAGGACGTTGTTAACCTGATTCGGGTAGTCTGAACGACCGGTACAGATGATGGCGTCGGAACGCACCTCTTTTGCCAGCGGCGGCAGGATTTCCGGCTCCGGGTTGGCGAGTGCCAGAATCATTGGCGCACGCGCCATCTTCTTAACCATTTCCTGCGTCAGCACTTTCGGGCCCGAGCAGCCGAGGAAAATATCTGCGCCGTCAATGACATCATCCAGCGTACGTTTACCATCATCCACTACCGCGTAAGCCGCTTTGGTTTCCGCCATGTTCGGTTCGCGGTCTTTGTAAATCACACCTTTGGAGTCACAGACCACAATATTGTGTTTCTGCATACCCAGCGCTACCAGCAGGTTCATACAGGCAATCGCCGCCGCACCTGCACCAGACACCACCATGCGCACGTCAGAGATATTTTTCTCAACCACCCGCAGACCGTTCAGAATAGCGGCAGTACTGATGATTGCCGTACCGTGCTGATCATCGTGGAAGACCGGAATATTCATGCGCTCGCGCAGTTTTTGCTCAATGTAGAAGCACTCTGGCGCTTTAATATCTTCGAGGTTGATACCGCCAAACGTGGGCTCCAGGGCCGCAACCACATTGATAAACTTATCCGGATCGAGTTCATCGACTTCAATGTCGAA
Source organism: Citrobacter sp. wls757 (assembly GCF_005280935.1). Taxonomy (NCBI): domain Bacteria; kingdom Pseudomonadati; phylum Pseudomonadota; class Gammaproteobacteria; order Enterobacterales; family Enterobacteriaceae; genus Citrobacter; species Citrobacter sp. wls757. The sequence continues at coordinate 46,467 of NZ_SZWU01000072.1, forward strand.
CACGTCGATCCCGGCGAATTTCTTAAACAGAACGCCTTTACCTTCCATCACCGGTTTGCCGGCCAACGCGCCAATGTTGCCGAGACCCAGCACCGCTGTGCCGTTGGAAATAACCGCAACCAGGTTGCCGCGCGCGGTGTATTTGTAGGCTGCCAGCGGGTCCTTTTCAATTTCAAGACACGGTGCAGCCACGCCCGGCGAGTAGGCCAGCGCCAGGTCGCGCTGCGTTGCCAGAGGCTTGGTCGGAGAAACCTGGATTTTACCGGGTACCGGAAATTCGTGGAAATCGAGGGCGCTTTGTTTTAACTGGTCATCCATCTTGTTGTTCCTTTCACGTATCTATCAAAAAAGTGGCGCGGGTAACCATTCTACTGAGCCGCACATTATCACCTCAGTCAACGGTACAAACTTTGAAGGTCCCCAAACTCTCACCATTCAAAGAAAGAATTTGTTATCAATTTATAACAACCATGTTACCTGCTTAATCCAGCAATACCATGCCTGTCTGCTATGCTTTTTGCTGACAACGCCCGCAATTTTCCCAAAAGTGTGAATCACAACACGCATCTAACACTTTACTTTTCAAGGAGTATTTCCTATGACCCGTAAAGAGCTTGCCAATGCCATTCGTGCGCTAAGTATGGATGCCGTCCAAAAAGCTAACTCCGGCCACCCTGGAGCACCAATGGGGATGGCCGATATCGCCGAAGTTCTGTGGAACGATTTTCTACGCCATAACCCGACCGACCCCACCTGGTACGATCGTGACCGGTTTATTCTGTCCAACGGCCACGCCTCAATGCTGCTTTACAGCCTGTTGCATCTTTCCGGTTACGATCTGCCGATCGAAGAATTAAAGAACTTCCGTCAGCTCCATTCGAAGACGCCAGGGCACCCGGAAATTGGCTACACGCCGGGCGTGGAAACCACGACAGGACCGCTGGGTCAGGGTTTAGCCAACGCCGTCGGCATGGCCATTGCCGAGCGTACGCTGGCAGCGCAGTTTAACCAGCCGGACCATGAGATTGTTAACCACTTTACCTGGGTCTTTATGGGCGACGGCTGTCTGATGGAGGGTATTTCACACGAGGCTTGTTCGCTGGCGGGCACGCTGGGGCTTGGCAAACTCATTGGCTTCTACGATCACAACGGCATCTCGATTGATGGTGAAACCGACGGCTGGTTTACCGACGATACCGCGAAACGTTTTGAGGCTTATCACTGGCATGTGGTACACGACATTGACGGTCATGACCCAGAGGCGGTGAAAAAAGCCATTCAGGAAGCGCAGGCTGTTACCGATAAACCATCGCTGATTATCTGCCGCACGGTGATTGGTTTTGGCTCACCAAATAAAGCAGGGAAAGAGGAAGCGCACGGCGCTGCGCTGGGCGAAGAAGAGGTGGCACTGACCCGGCAGAAGCTGGGGTGGCATCATCCTGCTTTTGAGATCCCCAAAGAGATTTACCGGGCGTGGGACGCACGCGAGAAAGGCGAAAAAGCGCAACAGGGCTGGAAGGAGAAATTCGCAGCTTACCAACAAGCCTACCCGGAACTGGCGGCAGAGTTTTCTCGCCGGATGAGCGGTGGGCTGCCGAAAGAGTGGGAGGCAACAACCCAGAAATATATTACCGAGCTGCAGGCCAATCCGGCCAAAATCGCCACCCGTAAGGCCTCGCAAAATACCCTTAACGCCTACGGGCCTATACTGCCAGAGCTGCTTGGCGGTTCGGCGGATTTGGCCCCCAGCAACCTGACCATCTGGAAAGGCTCTTCCTCTCTTAAAGAGGATCATGCAGGAAACTACATCCACTACGGCGTGCGTGAATTTGGTATGACGGCGATTGCCAACGGTATCGCCCATCACGGGGGCTTCGTACCGTACACCGCTACGTTCCTGATGTTTGTCGAATATGCCCGAAATGCCGCGCGTATGGCGGCGCTGATGAAAGCCCGACAAATCATGGTTTATACCCACGACTCAATTGGTCTGGGGGAAGATGGTCCTACGCACCAGGCCGTTGAACAGCTCGCCAGCCTGCGCCTGACGCCTAATTTCAGTACCTGGCGACCGTGCGATCAGGTGGAGGCGGCAGTAGGCTGGAAGCTGGCAGTCGAACGTCATGACGGGCCAACGGCGCTGATCCTCTCGCGGCAGAATCTGGCACAGGTTGAGCGCACGCCAGAGCAGGTACAGCAAATTGCCCGCGGCGGCTATGTGCTGAAGGATGGCGGCGGTAAGCCGGATGTTATTTTGATTGCTACCGGTTCAGAAATGGAAATCACGCTGCTGGCAGCGGAAAAACTGACCGGCGAAGGTCGTAACGTGCGAGTGGTTTCTCTGCCCTCAACCGATATCTTCGACGCCCAGGATGAGGCGTACCGGGAATCGGTCCTGCCAGCAAACGTCAGCGCTCGCGTGGCGGTAGAAGCAGGAATTGCTGACTACTGGTACAAATATGTCGGGCTGAAAGGGGCAATTGTTGGGATGACGGGTTATGGAGAGTCGGCTCCAGCGGACAAACTGTTCCCGTTCTTCGGCTTTACGGTAGATAACATCGTCGACAAAGCGCACAAGGTGCTTAACGCGTGATCCACAGCGTGGGCCAGGCATCTGGCCCATGCCAGTTATCGCAGCTTGGCTCCTGGGCATAGCGCACCAGGCGAAAACGTTGACCGTCGTAGCGCCAGCGGGTCTGGATACCGCAATCTGCCAACCCTCGTCCTTTAGCGAGGGTGACCAGCTCCCGCGACTTCTCGTCAAACGTAGCGTTGGTCAGCTCCATATCGCGACTTTCTGCATCCGTTTTAAACGGCAGGCTTAACCGTACCGCGCGTGAAGTCAACGGAGTCGTACGTGAAACCACCCACGCCAGATCGATGGTGTTATACGCCCCGGCCTCACAGCCAATCATCAGCAGCGCTTTATCGTCTGTTAGGGCCGTGACGCGCATCTCGCGACGCAGCGGATCGATAGAGCAACGAATACCGTTGATCCGCCAGTTACCATAGTCCAGCAGTTCACTGCGCTCCTGCTGCGTGAGAGGCGTTGGCGTTGGATTAATGACCGCTACACCTTTCAGCGCGGGGGCCGGAGGTACGCTGAGCGGAGGCTCGTCACCTTTTTCAATCCATGCGGTTTCGCTCCCCACCCGTTTTTGCTGGGCGTCGATAAACAACAATGCGGCTTTTAGCCCGACCAGCGAAAGGTTTTGCGCACCTTTTTGCAGGGTAATCGCCTTCGCGTCCTGTACGGTTTGTAAAAATGCGCTGATGGTGGCGGGATCATCGGTCGTCAGTTGCCAGGGAGTTATGCGCCAGTGCTCGCCGCTCAGCGAGAGTGGCGCACCATCCAACAGCAGACGCGGCGCAATATCGCTCTCTTTGACGCTGGACGATTCCAGCCCGCCCAGCTCAATACGCAACACGGCGTCGGTATGTGCCCCGGCGCTGCGGCTCAAGGTCATGACCAGGCCGTGGTGCTCTCCGGTATTACGCGCCACGCAAAAATTTTGGTTATTACACGTTACCTGCCAGTCAGAAAATGCCTGTTGCGCGGGCGCAGCCCACAGCAATCGGGCGGGTAGCAACCCGAGCAGGAAAAGGAGAATAACGCGATAGCGCATGGACGGTACAACCCCGAAGTCAAAACACACAGCCTAAGCGGTATCTTCCTTGCGCGACTGATGTGGCTCAATAAGAATCGTCGGATTGGCCGTAAATTTGTAAAGAAATATAAATCCCGCGCATTAGTCCATGAGATGCGATGACTGCAAATAGTTCAGCAATAGCACCGTTTTACCGTCCCGGATCTCACCCGTTTTGATCATTTCCAGCGCCTGTGTGAACGGCAGTTCCAGAACTTCAATATCTTCATCTTCCACGCCGCCACCCGCGTTTGTCCGCTGACTGTCACGGTATTGCGCGATGAAGAAGTGGATTATTTCCGTCACACCGCCCGGCGACATGTATAGCTCAAACAGTTTACGTACTTCACCCACTTCAAAGCCGGTCTCTTCAATCGCCTCTTTTCGAATACATGCTTCCGGTTCGTCGTTATCCAGCAGCCCGGCGCAGGTTTCAATCAGTTGACCGTCTTCGTTACCGTTGACCCATGTCGCAACGCGAAACTGGCGGATGAGCACCACCGTTTTCTTCTCCGGGTTATACAGCAGGATTGTGGCGCCGTTGCCACGATCGTAAACCTCACGTTTGTGACGGATCACCTCTCCATTCTTACGGGTCAGGTCATAAGTGATATTGCGCAGGACGAAGTAGTTATCGGAAAGGACTTTATCTTTGATGAGGGTAATTTTTTGCGACATACCGGCTCCACAGCAAGAAGTGAGAAATAATACTACGCCGTGAAACCGGGTTTGTCTTGGAACAATGTAGGCCTGATAAGCAAAGCGCCATCAGGCATTCATGCGGCACATTGCCGGATGGCAACGCTAACGCGTTTTATCCGGCCTACTCGCCGATTAATGAGATTTGACTGATTTTACGCCCAGCCAGTCGACGATCCCCTGGGCGGCATGCCGCCCTTCCGCCATAGCCGTCACCACCAGGTCTGCACCGCGTACCGCGTCACCACCGGCAAAGATTTTCGGGTTACTGGTTTGATAACGGTATGCACTTTCAACATCGGCGGCAATGCGCCCCCAGTTATCGACCTTAACGCCATGCGACTCCAGCCACGGCATGCCGTGTGGGTGAAAACCAAACGCCATAATCACCGCATCTGCGGGCATCACAAATTCACTCCCGGCAATGGGAACCGGGCGGCGACGGCCCTGCGCATCAGGTTCGCCAAGTTGAGTACGTAAGAAACGCACACCGCTGACTCGCCCATCGGCATGCAACACCAGCTCAACCGGCTGAACGTTAAACTCGAAATTTGCCCCCTCTTCCCGGGCGTTCTTCACCTCTTTTTTCGAGCCGGGCATGTTGGCTTCATCACGACGATAGGCGCAGGTCACCTGGCTTGCGCCATGACGCAGGGCGGTTCGCACACAGTCCATTGCCGTATCGCCTCCGCCCAGCACAACCACGTTTAGTCCGGCGGTATCGATAAACGGTTCTTCAGGCAGTTCCTCCAGCCCCATCACCTGCTTGGTGTTGGCGATCAGGAACGGCAGCGCATCATACACGCCAGGCGCATCTTCATTTGGCAGGTCCGCCTTCATGGAACGATAGGTTCCTACGCCCACGAACACGGCATCGTAATCCTCCAGCAGCTTTTCAAGCGCGACATCCTTACCCACTTCACAGTTAAGTTCAAAATGAATGCCCATGGCGCTGAAGATTTCACGGCGACGCGCCAGCAGCGATTTGTCCAGCTTGAAGGCCGGAATACCGAACGTCAGCAAACCGCCTATTTCAGGATGGCGATCGTAAACGGTGGCGCTGACGCCGCTGCGCGCCAGCACATCCGCACAGGCCAGACCCGCCGGACCCGCACCGATGATGGCAACACGCTTGTCCACTTTCTGCACATGGCTTAAGTCCGGTCGCCATCCTTTACTCAGCGCCCGATCGGAGATGTAACGCTCAATATTACCGATGGTAACTGCGCCATGCTCGCTACGCACCGTACATGCCCCTTCGCAGAGTCGATCCTGCGGGCATACGCGTCCGGTCACCTCCGGTAGGCAGTTGGTCTGGTGAGAAAGCTCAACCGCCGCGTCGATATTCCCGGCTTTGACCAGTTCAATCCACTGCGGAATGTGGTTATGCAGTGGACAGGTCCATTCGCAAATACTGTGGTCGCCGCATTTCAGGCAGCGAGAGGCTTCGCGCTCCGCCTGCGCCGTACGAAACGGCAGATAGATCTCTTCAAAGCTGGTTTTCCGGGCCTCAATCGCCAGTTTATCCGGCTCCCCGCGCGCAGGCGTCGCCTGCATTTGCTCACGTTTAGTGATGACATGTGGAACAAAATCGGTAGTGCTGGCATGCCATGGCTGGCTTTCCAAACTTGCGGTACGCAGCCTGCGCGCTTTTGACAGACCGGTAAGCGAATTTTCCGTCACCAGCTGTAACGCCTGCGCCGGACAGTTCTCTACGCAGGCGGGCCCCTGTTCACGCCCCTGGCACAGATCGCATTTGTGCGCGGTAGCTTTCACCTTCCCTTTGGCGACGGGAGTGAGTACGATCTGCATCGTGCCGAAAGGACAGGCTACAACGCACGATTTACAGCCAATACACTTTTGCGGGTTCACCTGAACGCTGTCGTTATCATGGCTAATTGCCCCGTTTGGGCAGCTTCTGGCGCAGGGTGCATCTTCGCAGTGGTGGCAGGTCACCGCGCTGCGCTGCTGCTGATGCTTAATGACGGTAATTCGGGGCTGAAAATGCCGTTGGTTCAGGACATGCTGTTCGCCATTGTGAGCCATGACGCAGGCGACCTCACAGGCATGGCATCCCAGGCACTGCTGGCTATTGACCATAATAAAACGATTCATGGCTTCCTTCTTTTTTGGTTGCAAAAACCTTATTCTTTATAAGAGTGTTATTAACCGACACGGAAGGAAGCGGCAATGTTCATTTGCCCAGGAAGCACAACTATTTATCCAGAACCTGTGGCAGATCAATTTATTTCATCGCATATGAAATTGTGTTTCAGTTACCATCCAGTTTCATGGCGTTTTATTAACATTTATCAAATACACCGCATCGTTCACGCTGTTTTCAGGCGCGACGTGTATTGTGTGAGGATGCACAAGTGACGGTAAAGCGTCCGGTCTCGGCCAGTCTGGCTAAAGCTTTTTTCTACATAGTGATGCTGTCGATTCTCTCAACGGGTATTGCGCTGCTCACGCTGACCAGCAGCTTGCGAGATGCCGAAGCCATCAACGTTGCTGGCTCATTGCGCATGCAAAGCTACCGTCTGGGTTACGATCTACAAAGCCAGAGCCCGCAGCTTAACGCCCACCGCCAGCTTTTCCAGCAGGCGCTAAACTCGCCAGCATTACAGAATCTGAACGCGTGGTATGTGCCACAAGCGGTAAAAAGCCGCTATGGACGTCTGCATGCTAACTGGCTGGAAATGAACGCCCGCCTGATCGACGGCGATTTAAAATGGTACCAGGCCAACATCAACAACTACGTCGATCAAATCGATCTCTTCGTGCTGGCGTTGCAGCATTATGCCGAACGCAAAGTAATGCTGGTATTTGGCATCTCGCTGGCGGGCGGGATAGGCATATTCACCCTCGTCTTCTTTACCCTGCGGCGCATTCGCCAGCAGGTGGTGCGTCCACTGAATAAACTGGTGATGGCCAGTCAGCAAATTGAACACGGTCAGTTTGATATCCCACCGCTGGATACCGGTTTGCCTAATGAACTGGGGTTGCTGGGCAAAACGTTTAGCCAGATGTCGAGTGAATTACACAAGCTGTACCGCTCGCTGGAAGCCTCGGTCGCAGAGAAAACTCACGATCTGCACGAAGCCAATCGCCGTCTGGAGGTGTTGTATCAGTGCTCGCAGGCGTTAAATACCAGCCAGATTGACGTGCACTGCTTCCGCCATATTTTACAGATCGTCCGCGAACATGACGCCGCGTATTTCCTTGAACTCACCGTCGGTGATAACTGGCGGATTAGCGAAGGGACTAAAAGCCTCGAGCTACCGATGCAGATCCTGCCTGTCACCATGCAGGAAACCGTCTACGGCGAACTGCACTGGCAAAGTCCAAACGTCAATGCTTCTACTCCGCTGCTCAACAGCGTCTCCTCGATGCTGGGACGCGGGTTGTACTTCAACCAGGCGCAAAAACATTTTCAGCAGCTGTTGTTAATGGAGGAGCGAGCGACGATTGCACGCGAGCTGCACGACTCGCTGGCGCAGGTGCTCTCTTATTTACGCATTCAGCTCACGTTGCTTAAACGTTCAATCCCGGAGGATAACGCCCCGGCGCAAAGCATTATGGCGGATTTCTCCCAGGCGCTGAACGATGCCTACCGTCAGCTACGCGAGCTGCTCACCACCTTCCGTCTGACCTTACAGCAGGCAGACTTACCCTCCGCCCTGCATGAAATGCTGGAAACGCTGCAAAATCAAACCTCAGCTAAACTCACACTCGACTGTCGGTTACCCACGCTGGCGTTGGATGCGCAAATGCAGGTGCACCTGTTGCAGATCATCCGCGAAGCGGTGCTGAACGCCATTAAGCATGCCAGTGCGAGCGAAATTGCCGTCAGCTGCGTAACGGCTCCGGACGGCAACCACACGGTTTATATCCGCGATAACGGCATCGGCATTGGCGAGCCGCATGAGCCTGCAGGGCACTATGGACTCAATATTATGCGTGAGCGGGCGGAAAGACTGAGCGGCACGTTGACCTTCTCTCAACCTTCCGGAGGGGGAACGTTGGTGAGCATCAGTTTCCGTTCGGCTGAATCAGACAGTGAGCTAACGTAAAGAACCGCAAAGCGCCGTCGGGTCTGGATCCAGGCCTGACGGCGTTGGCACGAAAGGTATGCTGTAAACGGGCATGATAATTTACATTATCTTCTTTTTTTCTCCACGTTTGACCCGTACCTTGCCGCTAAAGTGAAGCAAGCCATACCCATAACGATACGCAGAAACACGAGGTCCTCTTTTAATGGCGAATTTTTTCATCGATCGCCCCATTTTTGCCTGGGTGTTAGCTATCCTGTTGTGCCTGACAGGAGCCCTGGCTATTTTTTCACTGCCCGTTGAGCAATATCCAGATCTGGCACCGCCAAACGTGCGGGTCACCGCCAACTATCCTGGCGCTTCGGCTCAGACTCTGGAAAACACCGTCACCCAGGTTATCGAGCAGAACATGACCGGTCTCGATAACCTGATGTACATGTCATCGCAGAGCAGCGGGACAGGTCAGGCTACGGTTACGTTGAGCTTCGTTGCCGGAACCGATCCTGACGAGGCCGTCCAGCAGGTGCAAAACCAGCTGCAATCGGCAATGCGTAAACTGCCGCAGGCGGTACAGGATCAGGGGGTCACGGTGCGTAAGACCGGGGACACCAATATTCTGACTATCGCCTTTGTCTCCACCGATGGCTCAATGGATAAGCAGGACATCGCCGACTATGTCGCCAGTAACATTCAGGATCCGCTCAGCCGTATTAACGGCGTGGGGGATATTGACGCTTACGGCTCACAGTACTCCATGCGTATCTGGCTTGACCCGGCCAAACTGAACAGTTTCCAGATGACCGCTAAAGATGTGACCGACGCTATCGAGTCACAGAATGCGCAGATTGCCGTCGGACAACTTGGCGGTACGCCTTCGGTGGACAAGCAGGCGCTGAACGCGACGATCAACGCCCAGTCGCTACTGCAAACTCCGGATGAATTCCGCGCCATTACGCTACGCGTCAACCAGGATGGTTCAGAAGTTAAACTGGGCGATGTGGCAACGGTCGAAATGGGTGCTGAAAAGTATGATTACCTCAGCCGCTTTAATGGAAATCCTGCCTCCGGCCTGGGCGTGAAGCTGGCTTCAGGCGCCAATGAAATGGCGACAGCAACGCTGGTCATTAACCGTCTGAACGAGCTGTCACAGTATTTTCCGCATGGGCTGGAATATAAGGTGGCTTATGAAACCACCTCCTTTGTCAAAGCCTCAATCATCGACGTGGTAAAAACCCTGCTGGAAGCTATTGCACTGGTATTCCTCGTGATGTACCTGTTCCTGCAAAACTTCCGCGCCACGCTGATTCCCACCATCGCCGTTCCCGTCGTCCTGATGGGTACCTTCTCCGTGCTTTACGCCTTTGGCTATAGCGTTAATACCTTGACGATGTTTGCGATGGTGCTGGCGATCGGCCTGCTGGTCGATGACGCCATTGTGGTGGTGGAAAACGTCGAGCGTATTATGAGTGAGGAAGGACTCTCACCTCGGGAAGCGACACGGAAATCGATGGGGCAAATCCAGGGTGCGCTGGTCGGTATCGCCATGGTGCTGTCAGCGGTGTTTATCCCGATGGCCTTCTTCGGCGGCACTACCGGGGCTATTTACCGCCAGTTCTCGATTACTATCGTCTCCGCCATGGTGCTGTCTGTTCTGGTGGCGATGATCCTGACCCCCGCTCTGTGCGCCACCCTGCTCAAACCGCTGCATAAGGGCGAGCATCACGGACAAACCGGTTTCTTCGGCTGGTTTAACCTGATGTTTAATCGCAACGCTGAGCGCTACGAAAAAGGCGTTGCCAGGATCCTGCACCGCAGTCTGCGCTGGATACTGATCTACGTCCTGCTGCTCGGTGGAATGGTTTTCCTGTTCCTGCGCCTGCCAACCTCCTTCCTACCGCTGGAAGACCGCGGCATGTTTACCACCTCGGTACAGCTGCCCAGCGGCTCCACACAGCAGCAAACATTGAAAGTGGTTGAGGAAGTGGAGAAGTATTACTTCACCCATGAGAAAGACAACATTATGTCAGTCTTTTCCACGGTCGGTTCTGGCCCTGGCGGGAACGGTCAAAACGTGGCACGTATGTTTGTCCGCTTAAAAGACTGGGATGAGCGCGACACCACTACCGGAACCTCTTTCGCCATCATCGAACGTGCGACCAAAGCCTTTAATAAGATTAAAGAAGCCCGCGTCTTCGCCAGCAGCCCTCCGGCTATCAGCGGCCTCGGAAGCTCTGCCGGTTTCGATATGGAGCTGCAGGATCACGCCGGTGCGGGCCATGATGCGTTAATGGCCGCGCGCGACAAACTCATTGAGCTGGCAGGGAAAGACACGTCCCTTACCCGCGTTCGTCATAACGGTCTGGACGACAGCCCGCAGTTGCAAATTGATATCGATCAGCGCAAAGCCCAGGCGCTGGGCGTTTCCATCGACGACATCAATGACACATTGCAAACGGCCTGGGGTTCCAGCTACGTCAATGACTTTATGGACCGGGGCCGCGTGAAGAAGGTTTACGTGCAGGCGGCAGCAAAATATCGCATGCTCCCGGACGACATTAACTTGTGGTACGTCCGCAATAACAACGGTGGCATGGTGCCTTTCTCGGCCTTTGCGACTTCACGCTGGGAAACGGGTTCTCCACGTCTGGAACGCTATAACGGCTACTCCGCAGTCGAGATTGTCGGCGAAGCTGCGCCCGGCGTCAGTACCGGTACGGCAATGGACGTGATGGAATCGCTGGTGCGCCAGTTGCCGACAGGGTTTGGCCTCGAATGGACTGCGATGTCTTATCAGGAACGGCTGTCGGGCTCTCAGGCCCCTGCCCTGTACGCCATTTCTTTGCTGGTCGTGTTCCTGTGTCTGGCGGCACTGTACGAAAGCTGGTCGGTACCCTTCTCCGTCATGCTGGTCGTGCCATTGGGGGTTATTGGCGCGCTACTGGCGACCTGGATGCGCAGCCTGGAAAACGATGTTTATTTCCAGGTCGGGTTACTTACCGTGATCGGGCTATCGGCGAAGAACGCAATATTGATTGTTGAATTCGCCAATGAGATGAACGAGAAAGGACACGATCTGCTCGACGCCACGCTCCATGCTTGTCGCCAACGTTTACGCCCAATTCTGATGACGTCACTGGCGTTTATCTTCGGGGTGCTGCCGATGACCATCAGCAGTGGCGCTGGTTCTGGCGGTCAACATGCGGTGGGGACAGGCGTAATGGGCGGGATGATTTCAGCCACTATCCTGGCGATTTACTTCGTTCCCCTGTTCTTTGTGCTGGTGCGCAGACGCTTCCCATTGAAGCCACGCCCAGAATAATCGGACACAAAAAAGGCGACTTACGTTGAGTCGCCTTTTTTTATCCTTTACAGGATATGAATTTCTTCCAGAAAATTATTTACGAAGCATCACTTCGATAAAGTCTTTCCAGTTCCCCAGTTCACGTTCAATCATAACAACCTCTCTTATTATTATGGGCATTCTACGAAATCATCATCATTAAAAGAAGGCAATTTAACCGATGGTTGCGATTGATTCCTCCAGTGTTTGGGGTTTATGTGATCACTATGCGCTATACCCATAAATTTTATGTGACTTACTGCAATATTTTGAAATATTCATACATCATCTACTACTTTTGCAATTCTGATGGAAAAACAGGCTGATGCAAACAGGCAGATTCTGATTTTTAGTTATACGGTATTTTTTGGAGCTTTCAGGAATCATTATTCACTGTTGTTCAACAATGTTATATTTTTCTATAACGATTGAATGACAATATGTATTATTCATTGCCACAGAATAAAAGAATAAATATTCAAGTTACGTCAATAAGGATTCAAATGATCACCCTTTACGGCATTAAGAATTGCGACACGATTAAAAAAGCCAGACGCTGGTTGGAGGCTCAAGGTATTGACTACCGCTTTCATGATTATCGCGTCGACGGTCTGGACAACACGCTATTACAGTCCTTTATCAGCGAATTAGGTTGGGAGGCGCTGCTCAATACGCGTGGAACCACCTGGCGTAAACTCGATGAATCCACGCGCAGTCAAATCACCGATGCGGCTTCCGCCTCCGCGTTGATGATTGAAATGCCAGCAATTATCAAACGCCCATTGCTCTGCGCGCCGGGTAAGCCTATGCTGCTTGGTTTCAGTGAATCCAGTTATACTCTGTTTTTTAATGAGGTGTAGTCTATGTCGTGCCCGGTCATTGAGCTGACACAGCAGCTTATTCGCCGTCCTTCCCTGAGCCCGGATGATGCCGGGTGCCAGGCGTTAATGATTGAACGCCTGCGCGCGGTAGGTTTTACCGTTGAGCGAATGGACTTTGGTGACACACAGAATTTTTGGGCATGGCGCGGTAAAGGTGAGACCCTGGCATTTGCCGGTCACACCGACGTAGTGCCTGCCGGCGATGTCGATCGCTGGATCAATCCACCGTTCGAACCGACCATTCGCGATGGCATGTTGTTCGGGCGTGGCGCTGCCGATATGAAGGGTTCACTGGCGGCGATGGTCGTGGCCGCAGAACGTTTTGTCGCCCAGCATCCAAACCATCAGGGTCGTCTGGCATTTTTGATAACGTCTGACGAAGAAGCCAGCGCCAAAAACGGCACCGTGAAGGTGGTTGAAGCGCTGATGGCGCGTAATGAACGACTGGATTATTGCCTGGTGGGTGAGCCATCCAGCACGGAAATCGTTGGCGACGTGGTGAAAAATGGACGTCGTGGTTCACTGACCTGCAACCTGACCATTCACGGCGTGCAGGGCCACGTAGCCTATCCGCATCTGGCCGATAACCCGGTACACCGCGCGGCCCCCATGCTCAACGAACTGGTGGCGATCGAGTGGGATCAGGGTAACGAATTCTTCCCGGCGACCAGCATGCAGATTGCCAATATCCAGGCTGGAACCGGCAGCAACAACGTTATCCCTGGAGAACTGTTTATCCAGTTCAACTTCCGTTTCAGCACTGAGCTGACCGATGAGATGATTAAAGCACGGGTTCACGCGCTGCTGGAGAAACATCAGCTGCGTTATACCGTCGACTGGTGGCTTTCCGGTCAGCCGTTCCTGACCGAACGCGGTAAACTGGTGGATGCAGTGGTGAACGCCATTGAGCACTATAATGAGATTAAACCGCAGTTACTGACTACAGGCGGGACGTCCGACGGGCGTTTTATTGCCCGCATGGGGGCGCAGGTAGTAGAACTTGGGCCGGTCAACGCCACTATTCATAAAATTAATGAATGTGTTAATGCCGCCGACCTGCAGCTGCTTGCCCGTATGTATCAACGTATCATGGAGCAACTCGTCGCCTGATGAGTGTTCCTGTAAGAGGAAATGAGCATGGACTGGCTGGCAAAATATTGGTGGATTCTGGTGTTGGTGTTTCTGGTAGGCGTGCTGCTGAACGTGATTAAAGATCTCAAGCGCGTCGATCACAAGAAATTTCTTGCCAACAAGCCGGAGCTTCCCCCACATCGTGACTTTAACGATAAATGGGATGACGACGACGATTGGCCGAATAAGGACCAACCGAAGAAATAATTAGTAGGCCGATAAGTCCCGTAGGCCCGGTAAGCGTTAGCGCCACCGGGCATTACGTGCC
>NZ_SZWU01000072.1:60595-63173 GCF_005280935.1 Citrobacter sp. wls757
CAGCGCTTCATCAAAGTAGTGCTTCGGTACGGTAAAACGCAGATGATCGAGCGCAAACTGCATGCTGCGTTCATCAATGGCGTGCCCCAGATTTTCGACGATATCCAGCGTCACATCCCCACCGGCGCGAATTAACGCTTCCTGCGCGGCAACGGCATGAGATAACTCAATTACCCGGTCTTCACCACCGTGAATCAAATGCACCGTCGTCGCGGTAGTTGCAGCCTCTGGCAAGGTGGCATAGCGGCCATTGAAGGCGATGACCCGCGATGCCAGCCCCGGCTCAGCTTTGATGCTCTCAAGTGACATAATCGAACCCTGAGAAAAGCCAATCAGCGCGGTTGCCTGCGGCGAAACGCCGCTTTGCTTCTGCCAGTAGCGCACGGTTTCGATAAACACCGGCATAATGGCGTCAACACGTGCCTGACGATTCTCTTCTGTTACGCCCTGCACCGAAAACCACTGACGTCCGGACGTCGTCCCGTAAGGCTCTGCTCCACCAATGCTAACGATTAGCGCATCCGGAAACAGCGGCGCAAACCAGGTGCCAATTTCGCCCATAGCAACCGGGTTATCGCCGACGCCATGAAACAGCAGCAGTAGCTGTTGAGCGGGTTTATCGGGACTTTGAACAACAAAATGGTCATGTTTCATGGCGATCTCCTTAACTGATGAGAATCATTCTACGCCGCTTAACCGCAATGACCATGCCAGGAAATTGAAGAAGTTAGTGAAAAAATTGCCATTGCATAATGCGATTATGTAGCCGCTGTTCACGCTCTGCATCCAGCTGATTTAATGCCTGTGCCGCTTCGGCGCGCTGAATGACCAGCAACGCTTTACGACCAGAAATCTTGAGCTGTTGGCACAATTCAGCGTCGCTACGTTTAGCCTGGATGCGTCCGCGCAAGGCCGGAAGAGGTAACTCACTGTGCTCAAGCAGACGACTCAGACAGCCTAGCGACGTCAATAATGGCCGATGCGCGAAGGCAAACCCAGCCAGCTCAGCCCAGTCATCCTCATTAAGCGTAGTCTCTTTCAGCGGGACCAGCGGAATGCTCTCACCGTTCCATCGCGCAAGGATTTCCGCATCACGGCGCAAATGCAGGAGCTCCCGCTCGGCAAGGCGTTTCCCCGCTTCGCTAATGGGAAGTAACGCCATGGCGGTATAACAGCCGCTGCTGGCTTCCCGATGATTTCCCATTCGCACCAGCACAAAACCGCAACGTTGCCAGAAACGCCATAGTTCAGCCGTATACCCAAAACTGACCGACAGATAGTCACACGATGTGGAATAGCGGTGGGCCAGCATAATCAGCTGTTGCCCAATACCTTCTCTTTGGCGCGCAGGATGAACCGCAATTCGACTGACCCGTCTCCCGATGAGCGTCGCCGCCAACGGGTCACCACCGTGCGCCGCCAGCGACTGCGCAACCAGATTCCCTCTCGGTCGACGATATCCGGCCCAGACGGCCTGGCTTAATTCCGCGGATAGTCCCCCTTCATCGACCAACCAGACAGCCCCCGCCACGGAGTCAGCGGTTGATGCCTGAAGAAAATGCTGACCAGGCGCGTCCATCATCCGCCGCAGGTCCAATGGCGAGGTACGATAATGCGCTCCAGAAAGCAGCAGGTATACCGCTAACGGCAGCGCCGGATTAGCATGCCAGGACTGTTGCTCAAATGCCGAGAAGTGAAGCTCCCCCAATGGGGCATGCGTGAACGTTTCATCATCAAACACCAGCGCATCGCTGACGATTTGCTCCAGCGGACATCCCTGCGCCCAGCGTACCGGTTGCTGCAACTCATAGCGTTGAAGATTGGGGAAGCGGGCACAGAATTTCAGCAAGAAGCCTCTCCCCGTTCCCTCGTAGCCTTGTACTGTAGTGGTTAACAGCGTACGAGGAAAACGCGCCACCAGTTGGTGCAACAGCGGCGCGGGGATCGCGGCGGCTTCATCCACAATCAGCCAGTCTGCGATTGCAGAACTGCTTAACAGCGCATCCGGGGCCATAAAACGGTAACGCTCTCCGGCAAATTGCGCCAGCACATCGGTTGCCGCTTTGGCAGGCGCTGTCACAATCGC
The DNA here is from genome assembly GCF_005280935.1 of Citrobacter sp. wls757. Classification (NCBI taxonomy): domain Bacteria; kingdom Pseudomonadati; phylum Pseudomonadota; class Gammaproteobacteria; order Enterobacterales; family Enterobacteriaceae; genus Citrobacter; species Citrobacter sp. wls757. The sequence continues at coordinate 62,682 of NZ_SZWU01000072.1, forward strand.
AGTGCCATTAATCCGCGCTATGAGTTGCCCTGCCAGAGCGGACTTGCCCCGACCCCGTGCGGCCGTCACCGCAACCACACCGGGAGGCATAGCCAGCAAATGATTTAATATCATCGCCTGTTCTGGCTGGGGTTCGCCGGTTGCCGCGTGCCAGGCTGCGCGAGCAGGAAAATGCGGACAGGCAACCGGCTGATGCTGTTGCCAGTGCAGAGCCTGTCTATCGCGGGAAATCACCCGTTTGACGTGTTCGATAAAGTGCGGTGTAGGGATAGGTTCAGCACAATCGCTCCAGCGTAGTGAATCCGCGTCCGGATGCGTGTGCCAGGAATGCCAGGGTGGGGTCAGCAATACCAGCCAACTGCCAGCAAGTAGTGTGCCGCTTAAGGCGGCAAACGCCGCAGCGTCAAAACCTTGCCTGGCGTCAAAAACCGCATGACGAAACTCGCGCCCTAATAATGTTTTTAGCGCCTGCGGCGTACAGCACGGCTCGGT
>NZ_SZWU01000072.1:63235-82897 GCF_005280935.1 Citrobacter sp. wls757
GCCGGGTAACGTGCTACGTAGCGCTAATGCCTGTTCCTGACACCAGTTATCCTCGCCGCTGATAATCAGCAGACGACGGATCCCTTCGTGGGTCATTTGTTCGGTTAACGCGCTCAGCGCCGTGTTATCGGACATCCCTGCCTCAGTATCTTAAATACCTTTACCAAAAGTATTACATTGCCCCGGATCGCCGCTGTCAAAGCCGCGTTTGAACCAGGTAAAACGCTGTTCAGAGGTTCCGTGAGTAAAGCTGTCCGGCACGACGCGTCCTTGTCCCTGCTGTTGCAGACGATCGTCACCAATGGCCTGTGCGGCGTTCAGTGCCTCTTCCAGGTCACCAGACTCCAGTACGCCCTGCTGCTGCATGCTGTGGCCCCAGACACCGGCAAAGCAGTCCGCCTGCAGTTCCATTCGAACGGAAAGACGGTTCACTTCTGCCTGTGAGGCATTCTGCTGCATCTGACGAACTTTAGGTTCAATGCCCAGCAGTTTCTGCACGTGGTGACCCACTTCATGGGCGATAACATAGCCCTGAGCAAAATCACCATCGGCGCCCAGCTTGTTTTTCATGTCGTCATAGAATGAAAGGTCGATGTAAACCGTACCATCTGCCGGGCAATAAAACGGCCCCATCACGGACTGACCCGCGCCGCAGCCGGTACGCGTCGCGCCCCGGTACATCACCAGCTTCGGCTGTTGGTAGGTGCGGCCCATTTTTTCAAACTGCTGTCCCCAGGTGTCTTCTGTTGTAGCCAGAATCACCGAGGTAAATTTTGCCGCTTCATCATCGTTTGGGCTGATGGAGCGTGATGATTGCTGTTGGGAGACCGGCTGGCCAGTCATTAGCCCGGTGAGATCCACGCCATAATAACCCGCCACCAGCACCACAATCAGCAGGATGATGCCGCCTTTACCACTGGGCAGACGAAAACCAGGCCCACCCATAGAGGGGCCGCCGCCAGAGCTGTTTCGTCTGTCTTCCACGTTGTCACTTTCACGACGCCCTTGCCAGCGCATAATCACCTCAACTTTTTATTCATTATGATGATGATCGTAGGCGGTTCGGAACAGGATTACCATAAGAAATAGTAATCAAATCAGGTGGGGTTAATGAGCCGGAGAGCGATCGCCGGCTCAGGGGAAGATTAGTCTAACTTCACACCCAGGCGATGCGCGACGGCTTCATAGGCTTCGATCAGGCCGCCCAGACTCTGGCGGAAGCGATCTTTGTCCATTTTATCCAGCGTTTCTTTGTCCCACAGGCGGCTACCGTCCGGTGAGAATTCATCACCCAGGACCACTTCACCTTTATACAAACCAAACTCAAGTTTGAAGTCGACCAGAATCAGACCAGCATCATCAAACATCTTTTTCAGCACGTCGTTAGCTTTGTAGGTCAGCTCTTTCATACGTGCCAGATTCTCTTTGCTCACCCAACCAAAAGTTTCGCAATAGGAATCGTTAATCATTGGATCGTGCATAGCATCGTTTTTCAGGAACAGATCAAACAGCGGCGGATTCAGTTCAATACCTTCCTCAACGCCTAAACGCTTAACCAGAGAGCCTGCCGCGCGGTTACGTACCACACATTCAACCGGTACCATCTCCAGTTTTTTCACCAGACATTCGGTATCAGAAAGCAGTCGCTCCATCTGGGTAGGAATACCCGCTTCTTGCAGTTTAGTCATAATGAAATGGTTGAATTTGTTGTTCACCATGCCTTTACGGTCAAACTGTTCAATGCGCGCGCCATCCCCTGCTGACGTATCATTGCGGAATTCGAGCACCAACAGGTCCGGGTTTTCCGTGCTGTATACGGTCTTCGCTTTACCACGATACAACTCAGCTTGCTTTTGCATCTTTATTACTCCTGGGTGTGAATTAACGATAAATATTGCGTTTTTCTGCCGACGCACACGTTTGCGTATCATATCAGAAAAAAAGGGCTGGAGTTATCCAGCCCTTTATTTTTACTTACTGAACGCTGCCTGGAAGACGGCGACCAGCGCGTCGTTCTGGCTTTGCGTCAGGGTATGCCCCTTCGGATCGATAAACTGCAAGCTGCTGCGGTTGTCTAAATCACCGACCTGCAGTTTATAGTCGCCGGATACCAGACCCGGATCGCTTGCGCCCAACTCCTGCCAGTTGCTATCGGACAGTGGTTTGTAGGTCACCGCGATGCTGCCCTGAGAACGGGTGCTGTCGGTTACCTTCATCCCCACTTTCTCAAGCGCTGCCGGCAGACGCTGCCACACCACGTTGAACGGTCCACGTACCACCAGCATTGGTAAACCGGTGTCATCGGCGGCGCTCTGAACATCCATGGTGGCTGCAGAGCGGTTCTGCGCGGCATTCGCGGCGTCGGTGGCGTTCTTATCCAGACCAGCAGAGATAACGTTCATCATCTCAGCGCTGTAACGCTGCATTGATGCCGCATCGGCTACGGGTTTACCCGCCTGCTCGAGGTTAACCAGTTTCACCGTTACCGCTTGCTGATAGCCCTGCGGTTTAACCGAGATTTGATAACGTCCACGGTACTGCTCGTCTTCATCCAGACGGTTCCAGTCAACCCAGTCGGTGGTCAACGTCTGGCTGGCATCATCACGTTTGGTGATCGTGTAGTTTTTAGACTGAATGACGCTAACGACCTGCGGCCACAGTGTGTTGCCACGACCGTTTTCCACCAGTAATGTCGACGTATCACCCGCGATCTGTGTGCGAGCACCGGTGACTAATGCTAACGGCTGAGCCGGTGGACGAATATCCAGCGCTTTACCCACGGCACCACTGCCGTTGGTTACCGGGATATTATAGTCGCCCGACATAACCGGCAAAATCATCCCAGCTGGAGCATGAAGCTCAGCAAGCGGTGCGGCCTCCAGATAGGATTCATCACCGCTCACCTGGCGCTTATAGCGCGAGTCAGAGCTACAGGCCGCGAGCAACATAACAAGCGAAACACCCGCAACCTTGGCCAGGCGCGACTTTTGTACTGAGTAAGCCATCAAATCTCCCTAAACTTTACAGCAAACCGGCATGCTTAAGCGCCGCTTTGACGATTTCACGAGCATTGTCCGTGATTGGCGTCATCGGCAGACGTAGCGTATCGGTCGCCACAAGTCCCAACTCCTTACACGCCCATTTCACGGGGATAGGATTGGGTTCGACAAATAGTTTGTTGTGTAACGGCATCAGACGCTGGTTAATCACCCGCGCCTCGGCAAATTGCCCGGCTGCCGCCAGTTTGCACATTTCAGCCATATCACGTGCCGCAACGTTAGACGTTACGGAAATCACGCCATGACCACCGAGCTGCATAAAATCCAGTCCGGTCGCGTCATCACCGCTGAGCAGAATAAAGTCGTCCGAAACCAGCTCTTTGATCTGGTGAACGCGACTTAAGTTCCCCGTGGCCTCTTTAATAGCGATAATATTTTTAACTTTCGCCAGACGACCCACGGTTTCCGGCAGCATATCGCAGCCAGTACGGGACGGCACATTATACAGAATTTGCGGCAGGTCAGTATGCTCAGCGATGGCTTTGAAATGCTGGAACAAACCTTCCTGGGTTGGGCGGTTGTAGTAAGGCGTCACCGTCAGGCAGCCGACAACACCGCTGTCGTTGAAACGCTGCGTCAGACTAATGGCTTCCGCGGTCGCATTGGCGCCGGTTCCGGCAATCACCGGAATACGCCCGTCAGCCAGTTCCAGCGTCATCATCACCACATCGCCATGTTCATCATGACTCAGGGTGGCGGACTCACCGGTGGTGCCAACAGAAACGATCGCCGAGGTGCCGCTGGCGACATGATAATCAATCAGTTTTTTCAGGCTCGACCGGCAGACTTTACCTTTCTCATCCATCGGCGTAACAAGCGCGACAATACTTCCCGTGAACATGGGCCATCCTCTGTGCAAACAAGTGTCTCAATGGTACGTTTGGTACGACAATAAAAGCAAGCGACCAGAGCCGTTCTGATTGTTGTATGCATGTTTTTTTTATGCTTTCCTTATGATTACCTCACCGCTCAAAGGAAGAACAGGTTTGACATCGTCATCGCAACACTATCTGGTCATTACTGCGCTGGGTGCCGATCGCCCAGGAATTGTGAACACCATCACGCGTCATGTCAGCAGTTGCGGCTGTAATATCGAAGACAGCCGACTGGCCATGCTGGGTGATGAGTTCACGTTTATCATGTTGCTGTCGGGCACCTGGAATGCCATCACCCTGATTGAATCAACCCTGCCCTTAAAAGGCGCAGAGCTGGATTTACTCATTGTGATGAAGCGCACGACCGCGCGCCCCCGTCCGGCGATGCCTGCTACGGTATGGGTGCAGGTCGATGTCCCTGATTCTCCCCATTTGATTGAACGCTTCACCGCTCTGTTTGACAGCCACCAAATGAATATTGCGGAACTGGTTTCACGCACGCAACCGGCTGAGAATGGAAAGGCGGCGCAGTTGTTTATTCAAATTACCGCACATAGTCCTGCGTCACATGATTCGGCAAATATTGAAGATGCGTTTAAAGCACTCTGTACAGAACTCAATGCGCAAGGCAGTATTAACGTCGTCAATTACTCACAGCATGATGAACAGGATGGAGTTAAGTAATGAACCCACTGAAAGCCGGTGATATCGCACCGAAATTTAGCTTGCCGGATCAAGACGGAGAACAAGTAAATTTAACCGACTTCCAGGGACAGCGTGTTCTGGTTTATTTTTACCCGAAAGCCATGACACCCGGCTGTACCGTACAGGCCTGCGGCCTGCGCGATAACATGGATGAGTTAAAAAAAGCGGGTGTTGAAGTGCTGGGGATCAGCACCGACAAACCAGAGAAGCTTTCCCGATTCGCGGAGAAAGAAGTCCTGAATTTCACGCTCCTGTCCGATGAAGATCATCAGGTTTGCGAGCAGTTCGGCGTCTGGGGTGAGAAGTCATTTATGGGCAAAACCTACGATGGCATCCACCGCATCAGCTTCCTGATTGATGCCGAAGGGAAAATTGAGCATGTGTTTGATGACTTCAAAACCAGCAACCACCACGACGTGGTAATGAATTGGCTGAAAGAGAACGCCTGACCGTGAAATGCCGGATGGCGGCGTGAACGCCTTATCCGGCCTACAAATGCACGCACGTAGGCCGGATAAGACGCGTTAGCGTCGACATCCGGCAGATGACCGCCCGGTTACTCAAACGTCCCTTTCACACACGCTTTCTGCTCCCTGACTACGGCTTTTCCCTTCGCCCACAGGTGATGAACTTCCAGCGCGTCGTTGAGCACCAGAATGTCCGCATCGCATCCCACCGCCAGACGCCCTTTATGCTCCAGTGCCAAAAATTCTGCGACCGTACGCGTCAGCGGACACAGCGCCTGTTCCAGCGGTATGGCATGAACCTTCACCAACTGACGCACCGTCTCAGCCAGTGATTCAAACCCCGCGACACCGATTCCGGTGAGATTGCCAAGCTCATCAAATTCCGGCTGGCTGCCGTTGCCATCTGAGCTAAGGGTAATGCGCGACAGCGGCACGTTCTGGCGCAGCGCTGTGGCGATAGCCGTGGCCGGGTCGACGGGCTCATCAATGCTGCTGGTAATGTCGATATAACCGCCTTTACGGGCATACTCCAGCGCTGCCTGGAACAGCGGTTCCGCACGGTTAACGTGTGTCGGCAACAGTTTAGTAATCGGCACATCGCAACAGCCAAGGATCTGGTACAACGGTTCCAGCATGCGCGAGCTGTCGCCCATATGGAAAACGCTGATCCCCGGTTTGCGCCCTAACAATCCGCCGACACGCGACTGTGCCGCCATATTTGCCAGCGCCGAGGTATCCGGGGCTGAAGAACGATGGTCCGAAACCGCACACTTCACGCCAATCACTTTATCGATCAGCGCCACGTCGCGATCGATGCTGCCGGTGATAGTCGGGGAAGGCAGAGAGTACGCCCCGGTCAGCATCCAGGCGCTGATACCTTCAAACTCCAGCGCGCGGGTTTTTGCCAGCAGCGATTCAGGGTGACGGGTAATGCCATCGGTACCCAGCAAACCCACCACCGACGTGACACCAGCTTCAACCAGCCGTGACAAGCGCACTTCCGGCGTGCGGGTATGCGGCCCCGCTTCCCCACCGCCGCCAATAAGATGGACGTGTTGATCGATAAATCCTGGGCATACAATCGCGCCGTCAAGATTGATACACTCGCAACCGGGAAAGTCTTCAGGAGAAATTGACGGGGCGATGGCAACAATTTTGCTGCCGGAGACCAGTATATCCTGTCGCCCTAAATCTTCCGGCGCATACACGTGTCCCTGCTGGAACAACGTCAAATCAAGAATTGAACAGTTCATAACCTTCCTTGTCAGGCAATAACCTGCATAACCCAAATAGAGAGCAGCGCATTAATGACGCATACCGCAATAATTAGCGGGTAATAACGAGGATGAACCCCCGCGGTCCCCAGACAACGGCCCACATTTTGCACCGGATTTCCCATCAGGTAGATAGCCGGTAACAACACCGTGGCATCATGTCCCGAAAGCGTTCCGGCGACAACCAGGCTGGCGCACACGCCGACGCCGCCTCCCATACTCATCACCGCTGCCAGCAGCACAGTGGCAGATTCCCCCGGTAGCCCCCACAGCGCCATTACCGGCTCGCATACCCGCCCTACAACCTCGAGCAGCCCTGTCACCTTCAGCGCCTGAATAATCACAAACGCCATCACCACGTTAGGCAACAGACTGGTTGTTGCAATGGTAAACCCGCGCCGTGCGCCATCGATAAACATATCCATGACGTTTTTACGTACCTGCGTTGTCATCTCACGCCTCCTGCTGCATACGGCGATTTTCCAGCTGCGCGATCCACACACGCAACAGGTTCGCGCCCACAAATTTGAAGACAAGGATCACCGCCAGCGGCGTAATCACCGGAACGGTCACCATCGTAAACAGCGCTGCGCCAGAAGAAAAATAGTTGGTAATGCATGCGCTGCCGCTGGTTTGCCAGCAGGCAAAAATAGCGCGTTCCTGCTCTGTGATAATGCCCTCTTCCGCCATTTCTTTGGTCATCCCGGCCGCGGCATCGGTATTTTGCAAATTCGCAATCAACGCCAGCGAACAAATACCCGGAATGCCCAGTAACGGACGCAGGACCGGCGTCATCAGCTGTTGTGCCGCGCGCAACCCACCCAGCCCTTCGGTGACAGAAATAATCCCGAGCGAAAGAATGACGGAAGGCGCCAGCTCAAGCGCGAATAAGAAGCCGTCTTTTGCCCCCATCCCCCCTGTACCACGAAAAGAGACCGCCGTGTCGCCCGCAGCATTAATCTGCCCAAACGCACCGTTGAGGACGGTGAAGTCAAATACCCGCCACCATTCGGTACTTTTCGCAAACATGCCGGAAAAAAGAATAATCGTAATAAAAAAAGCGAGATAACCACCCCATCCCACCTTTTGCTGCGTGTGTGTGCTGCGACCCATTTTGTTCTCCTGTTGGCCTTAATCCTTGTGTGTCTAAAAGACATCACGATGGTCAAGTTAAAGACAAACGCGGAGAAAAACGACACCAGAGGAGATTATTCAGAAAGTGTGGATAGAGGTCAGACAAGTTCAGTTCCGGCGACATTGCATCGCCGGAACCTGTAGATTAGGGTTCGTCAACGACCTGACCATCCGGCCAGGCATGCATTACCGCTTTGATTAACGTCGCCAGAGGAATCGCAAAGAATACGCCCCAGAATCCCCACAGACCGCCGAAAATCACCACGGAGAGAATAATCACCAGTGGATGCAGATTGACCGCCTCGGAGAACAGCACGGGAACCAGCAAATTGCCGTCCAGTGCCTGGATTATCAGGTACACGGCAAAACAGCTCCAGAACTCGGTGCCAAGCCCGAACTGGAACAGCGCCACGCCAACCACCGGAATCGTCACCACAAAAGCGCCGATATACGGGATCAGCACCGAGAACCCGACCAACACCGCCAGCAGCAGCGAATAGTTGAGACCAAACAGCAGGAAGCCGAGCCAGGTTGCTACGCCGACCACCACCATTTCCAGCACCTTCCCGCGGATATAGTTGGTGATTTGCTGATTCATCTCTTTCCATACCTGCCCCGCCAGCCCGCGGTTACGCGGCAGCACCCGGCGCACGGCGTTCAGCATCTGGCCTTTATCTTTGATCAGAAAGAACACCATCAATGGGACGAGAACCAGGTAAACCGCCAGCGTCAGCAAACCGACCAGTGAGGCCAGCGAATATTTCACCACCGAATCGCCCATGGTGAGCATTCGCGAGCGCATATTTTCCGCCATCGCATCAATGATGCCCGCATCCATCAGCGCCGGGTAACGTCGTGGCAAGGTGGCGGCAAAATCAGACAATTTATTGAGCATGCCGGGCATGTCGCGGATCAGGTAAATTCCCTGCTGCCACGCAACGGGCATCACCACAAAAGCCATCAGCAGTAAAATACCGACAAACACCACCAGCACAATCGATGTCGCCCAACGCCGTGAACACCCAATATGTTCCAGCCGCACTGTCGGCCATTCAAGCAGGTACGCCAGCACAATGGCGACCAGCAGCGGCGCCAAAAGACCGCTAAAGAAAAACAGGATGCCAAAACCGGCAACAAGAATAATCAGCAGGGCGATGGCTTCGGGGTCGCTAAAGCGGCGACGATACCATTGCATCAACATTTCGAGCATAAAACCCTTCCATGAACCCAATAGCGGGATTGCGATCCCGAATTGTATCGAAATGTCACAAAAAAGACTTCGCTTTTTATGGCTGATTACGCAAAGTGAAAAGACATTTTTCCTGGGTGTTCATCGCCAGGTTTCGCAGTTACACTCCGTAAGCTTGCGGAGTGTGAACGATACTTCACAGCATCGGTCAAATGGCTATCTCAAAAAAGAATACAGGACAGAGGTTATGTTCAGGCAGTTGAAAAAAAACCTGGTTGCTACCCTCATTGCCGCACTGACTATCGGTCAGGTTGCGCCCGCATTTGCTGATACTGCGGACACCCTGCCTGATATGGGAACGTCGGCAGGCAGTACGCTTTCCATAGGACAGGAAATGCAGATGGGCGATTATTACGTACGCCAACTGCGCGGCAGTGCGCCATTAATTAACGATCCATTGCTCACCCAATACATTAATGCGCTGGGGATGCGTCTGGTCTCGCACGCCGACTCGGTAAAAACGCCCTTCACCTTCTTTTTGATTAACAACGATGAAATCAACGCCTTTGCTTTCTTTGGCGGCAACGTTGTCCTGCACTCCGCACTATTCCGCTATTCCGACAACGAAAGCCAGCTGGCATCGGTTATGGCGCACGAAATTTCCCACGTTACACAGCGTCACCTGGCGCGTGCCATGGAAGATCAGAAACGCAGCGCACCGCTAACGTGGGTTGGCGCATTAGGTTCAATTTTATTAGCAATGGCCAGCCCGCAGGCGGGTATGGCGGCGCTGACCGGTACGCTGGCGGGTACACGTCAGGGAATGATCAGCTTTACGCAGCAAAACGAACAGGAAGCAGACCGCATCGGTATTCAGGTGCTGCAACGCTCGGGATTCGATCCCCAGGCCATGCCAACGTTCCTGGAAAAACTGCTCGACCAGGCTCGTTACTCTTCGCGTCCGCCGGAAATTTTGCTGACTCACCCCCTGCCGGAAAGCCGTCTGTCTGATGCCCGTAACCGCGCCAACCAGATGCGCCCGGTGGTCGTCCAGTCGTCAGAAGATTTTTATCTGGCTAAGGCACGAACCTTAGGCATGTACAACTCTGGTCGTAACCAGTTGACCGATGACCTGCTGAGTAGCTGGTCGAAAGGCAACGTACGTGAGCAACGTGCGGCGCAGTATGGCCGGGCATTGCAGGCGATGGAAGCCAGTAAATACGACGAGGCGCGTAAAGCGCTGCAACCGCTGCTGGCGGCGGATCCTAACAATGCCTGGTATCTCGACCTGGCAACAGATATCGATCTCGGCCAGAAGAAAACCAGTGATGCCATTAACCGCCTGAAAAACGCCCGCGACCTGCGCACTAACCCGGTTCTGCAGCTCAACCTGGCGAATGCCTATTTACAGGGTGGACAAGCCAAAGAGGCGGCGACCATCCTGAATCGCTATACGTTTAACCATAAAGATGACCCTAACGGCTGGGATCTGTTAGCGCAAACAGAAGCCAACCTGAGCAACCGCGATCAGGAGCTGGCGGCGCGCGCGGAGGGGTATGCCCTCGCGGGACGTCTGGATCAGGCTATTTCGATGCTCAGCAGCGCAAGCTCTCAGGTGAAACTGGGTAGCCAGCAGCAGGCCAGATACGATGCCCGTATTGACCAGCTACGCCAGCTGCAAGAACGCTTTAAACCGTACACGAAGATGTAATTATCGAACCCTTGCCGGATGGCGACGCTGTAGCGTCTTATCCGGCCTACGTCAGACGCAATATGTAGGCCGGATAAGGTCTTTTGGCCGCCATCCGGCAGTATTGTTATGCAAGGAGAAGTCATGTCAGACGCGATTAAAATCTACCATAACCCACGCTGCTCCAAGAGCCGTGAAACGCTGGAATTACTGAAGTCCAACGGCGTGGACCCAGAAGTGGTGTTGTATCTGGAAACGCCGGCTGACGCAGCAACCCTGCGCGAACTGCTGCAAATGCTCGGTATGTCCAGCGCGCGTGAACTGATGCGCCAGAAAGAGGATCTCTATAAATCGCTTAACCTGGCGGACAAAAATCTGAGTGAAGATGCGCTGATTCAGGCAATGGTGGAAAACCCGAAACTGATGGAGCGCCCGATTGTGGTTGCCAAAGGTCAGGCTCGAATTGGACGCCCGCCTGAGCAGGTACTGGAAATCGTCGGTTAACCTGCAACCTGCCGCAGTCTTCTCGGCTGCGGCGCTTACAGCTTCAGAATTTCTTTTACGAACGGAATGGTCAGCTTACGCTGGGCGGTGATCGACGCATGATCAAGCTGATCCAGCGTCATAAACAGCGTTCGCATTTCACGATCCAGACGTTTCAGCAGAAAACGTCCCACATCTTCCGGCAGTTCAAATCCACGAAGTCTGGCGCGTAATTGCAACGCCTGCAGCTTATCTTCATCGGAAAGCGGTTGTAGCTTGTAGATTTGCCCCCAGTCCAGGCGTGAGGCGAGATCCGGCAACCCCAGATTCAGCTGTCTTGGTGGACGATCGCCGGTGATCAGCAAACGCGTTTTCCCCGACTCCAGGATACGGTTGTAGAGATCAAAGATCGCCATTTCCCACAGCGAATCGCCGGCCACACATTCGATGTTATCAATGCAAACCAGCGATAAATGCTCCATCCCGTCTAGCACCTCGGGGACGAACCAGGTGCGTTTGTCGAGCGGCACGTAGCCTACCGCATCGCCGCGCGCGGACAGTTCCGCACAGGCTGCATGCAGCAAATGACTACGGCCAGCGCCTTCACGCGACCAGAGATAAATATACCCGCTATGTTCCTGACGCAGCACGTTTTGCAGTGCAGCCAGTAAAGAGGAGTTATCCCCCGGCCAGAAACTTGCGAAAGTTTCGTCGTCAGGAAGATAAAGTGGCAAAGAGAGCTGTGCCGGTGTGTTCAGAGATACCTCAACCCAGGATTTCATAAAATCGCGTTGAGTTTAACACAGAAATACGTCGCGATAGAACCGGGCAGCGCTGCCGCCCGGTCAGAGATTTACTGTTGCGGACTGTCTGCATCTTTCGCGTCAAGCACGACTTCTTCCGGACGCAGCAGGCTGATAACTTTGAAAATCAGGCTCAGACAGACACCAACAATGGTCGCCAGCGCCATGCCTTTCAGCTCTGCGGCACCGATGTGAACTTTCGCGCCACTTACGCCGATGATCAAAATAACCGAGGTCAGGATCAGGTTCTGCGCCTTGTTATAGTCAACCTTCGACTCGATCAGTACGCGAATACCAGAAGCACCAATCACACCGTACAGCAGCAGTGATACGCCGCCCATAACCGGCAGTGGGATAATTTGGATCGCCGCCGCCAGTTTACCCACGCAGGAGAGAAGAATGGCGAAAATTGCCGCACCACCGATAACCCAGGTACTGTAAACGCGGGTGATCGCCATTACGCCGATATTTTCGCCGTACGTGGTGTTCGGCGTAGAGCCGAAGAAACCAGAGATTACCGTAGACAGACCGTTGGCAAACATAGAACGATGCAGGCCAGGATCGCGAATCAAATCTTTTTTCACGATATTCGCCGTCACCACCAGATGCCCGACGTGTTCAGCGATGACCACCAGCGCCGCTGGCAGGATGGTCAGAATGGCAACCCACTCAAAACGCGGCGTGTAGAACGTCGGCAGCGCGAACCAGTGGGCCTGCGCAATTGGCGTAGTGTCCACAACGCCCATCACGAAGGAGAGCGCATAACCGGCCAGCACCCCGATCAGAATCGGGATAATCGCCATAAAACCGCGGAACAATACTGAACCAAAGACCGTTACCGCCAGCGTTACCATAGAAATGATGATGGTTTTTGAATCCGGTAATTGCCCCTCAGCAGGCAGTAACCCCGCCATACCCGCAGCAACGCCAGCCAGCTCCAGACCGATGACGGCAACGATTGCGCCCATCGCCGCAGGCGGGAACATGACATCCAGCCAGCCGGTTCCTGCCTTCTTAACAATGAAAGAAACCAGGCAGAACAGGACGCCACACATAATGAAACCGCCCAGCGCCACTTCATACCCTAACGGCAGCAGCAGCAGTACCGGGGAAATAAAGGCAAAGCTGGAACCCAGATATGCGGGAATTTTACCCTTACAAATAAAGAGATACAGCAACGTACCAATGCCGTTAAACAGCAGAACGGTAGCCGGGTTGATGTGGAACAGGACTGGCACCAGTACCGTTGCGCCAAACATGGCGAACAGGTGCTGCAAACTAAGCGGGATTGTCTGTAAAAGCGGCGGTCTTTCACTCACCCCGATAGCACGGCGCGTCATAGTGTTTTCCTCTGAGTGTTGTTTGTTATTAGCCATTGGGTTGTTTTATTCAAAAAAAAGCCGACTCTTAAAGTCGGCTTCTTTTCACTTATTCGTTTACTTAGTACCAAAAATCTTATCGCCGGCATCGCCGAGCCCCGGAATAATGTATCCGTGCTCGTTCAGTCCCTGATCGATGGAGGCGGTGTACAGTTCCACATCCGGGTGCGCTTTTTCCAGTGCCGCGATACCTTCCGGTGCCGCAACCAGGACCAGCACTTTAATGCTGGTGCAGCCTGCATTTTTCAGCAGATCGATAGTGGCGATAACAGAGCCGCCGGTTGCCAGCATTGGGTCAACGATCAGCGCCATACGCTCATCGATGTTAGAAACCAGCTTCTGGAAATACGGAACCGGCTCCAGCGTCTCTTCGTTACGGTACATACCAACAACGCTGATACGCGCGCTCGGAACGTTTTCCAGAACGCCTTCCATCATGCCCAGACCCGCACGCAGGATAGGCACAACGGTGATTTTTTTGCCTTTGATTTGGTCAACTTCAACTGGACCGTTCCAGCCTTCAATGGTCACCTTTTCGGTTTCCAGACCAGCGGTTGCTTCATAAGTCAGCAGACTGCCAACTTCCGAGGCGAGTTCACGAAAGCGTTTAGTGCTGATGTCGTTTTCACGCATCAGTCCCAGCTTGTGTTTGACGAGTGGGTGTTTGACTTCCACGATCTTCATACTCTTCTCCTTTCCTCAGACGAATGGCAACCACAAAAAAAATCGCCGGATTATACCGCTTTTCCTCTCTGGCGCAACACTGCATACGCTTGATATGGATCAACCAAAGTCATTTGCGTCTGAATGATGAGTATAAAACAAGCCCCGCACTGATGGCGGGGGTTGCTGTCAATGCTATGAATTTTAAAGATATTCAGCATTGGTCTGGATGACTTTTTGATACCACGAAAAAGATTTTTTAGGTGAGCGCGTTAATGTCCCGCTACCGTCATTATTTTTATCGACATAGATAAACCCGTAGCGTTTTTTCATCTCCCCTGTTCCGGCAGAGACTAAATCAATGCAGCCCCACGGGGTATATCCCATCAGATCCACGCCATCTTCCACCACCGCTTTTTTCATCTCACGTATGTGGGCGGCAAGGTAGTCGATACGGTACTGGTCGTTAACTGTACCATCGTCCTCGCGCACATCAATGGCGCCAAATCCATTCTCCACAATAAATAGTGGCAGCTGATAATGATCCCAGAACCAGTTCAGTGAATAACGCAGGCCAACCGGATCAATCTGCCAGCCCCAGTCCGATTTCTGCACGTACGGGTTGGAAACCAGGCTTTTCGACTCGTCGTAATCCAGCTGTGGGTTGTCCGCCGTTGCCTGGGTCGCGAAAGACATATAATAGCTAAAGCCGATGTAATCAACGCAGCCCTTGGCCAGCGCCTGACGGTCTTCCTCGGTGATATCCAGTTCAAAGCCACGACGGGCAAAGTAGTTGAGAAGATGCCGCGGGTATTTGCCGCGCACATGGACGTCAGTAAACCAGTAACGCCGGTGCATGGCATTCATCGCCATCATCATATCGTCTGGCGCGCAGGTCAGCGGATAGATTGGACACATGGCAATCATGCACCCTATTTGTAATTCCGGGTTAATCTCACGCGCGACCTTTACCGCCAGCGCGCTTGCCACCAGCTCATAGTGCGCCGCCTGGTACATGACCGGCTCGCGGTCTTCGCCAGGCTGGTATTTCAGACCTGAGTTAGTAAAGGGCGCGAAATCTTCGTGATAATTTGCCTGGTTGTTAATCTCATTAAACGTCATCCAGTACTTCACTTTGTGCTGGTAACGAGTGAATACCACCCTGGCAAAACGGACAAAGAAATCGATAAGCTTGCGGTTGCGCCAGCCGCCGTACTCCGTCACCAGATGGTAAGGCATCTCAAAATGCGACAGCGTAATCACCGGCTCAATGCCGTATTTCAGGCATTCGTCAAACAGGTCATCATAGAACTGTAGGCCAGCTTCATTGGGTTGTTCTTCATCGCCTAAGGGGAAAATACGTGTCCAGGCAATAGAGGTGCGAAAACATTTAAACCCCATTTCGGCAAACAGCTTTATGTCGTCTTTATAGCGATGATAAAAATCGATGGCCTCATGGTTAGGGTAATTTTTACCGGCAATCACACCGTCGGTAATTTCACGCGCCACACCATGCGCTCCCGCGGTCATGACATCAGCAACGCTGACGCCTTTTCCGCCCTCCTGCCAGCCACCTTCCAGTTGATGAGCAGCGACAGCACCACCCCACATGAAATCTGCTTTAAATCCTGACATACCCTTCCCCTATCGTGATGACTCTGCGCAAAACGCTGTTGATGAGGTCCGCAACAGAAAATAGAAACCGGTTTCAGTACGATACTGTGCATTCGGCTAACAGGATTCAAGCACAAGACTGTACCCGGTTTCATTTTCGTGGCGCAGCTCAAACAAATAGATAAATGATTGTAAAATGCTGAAAAAACCAGCAGATAAAACTTGATGCAGAGCAGGCTCGCAAACGTTTGCTTTCCCTGTTAGAATTGCGCCGAATTTAACTTTTACTGCAAGTAAACATGTGGGGAAGCAGGCAGTGACCGATAAAACCTCTCTTAGCTACAAAGATGCCGGTGTTGATATTGATGCAGGTAATGCTCTGGTTGATCGAATCAAAGGCGTAGTAAAGAAAACTCGTCGTCCGGAAGTTATGGGTGGTCTGGGTGGCTTCGGTGCGCTGTGCGCATTGCCGCAAAAATATCGTGAACCGGTACTGGTTTCCGGCACTGATGGCGTTGGTACAAAACTGCGTCTGGCGATGGATCTGAAACGCCACGACACTATCGGCATTGACCTCGTCGCAATGTGCGTCAACGACCTCGTGGTTCAGGGCGCTGAGCCGCTGTTCTTCCTCGACTACTATGCAACCGGCAAACTGGATGTGGACACCGCAGCCAGCGTCATTAACGGGATTGCCGAAGGCTGCCTGCAGTCTGGCTGTGCGCTGGTCGGTGGGGAAACAGCTGAAATGCCGGGGATGTACCACGGCGAAGATTACGACGTGGCAGGTTTCTGCGTTGGCGTCGTCGAAAAATCAGAGATTATCGACGGTTCAAAAGTGGCTGACGGTGACGTACTGATTGCGCTCGGCTCCAGCGGCCCGCACTCCAACGGCTACTCTCTGGTGCGTAAAATTGTAGAAGTCAGCGGTTGTGACCCAGAAACCACCGAGCTTGAAGGCAAGCCGCTGGCCGATCACTTACTGGCCCCTACCCGCATTTACGTGAAATCCATTCTGGAACTGATCGAGAAGGTTGATGTGCACGCCATTGCCCACCTGACCGGCGGCGGCTTCTGGGAAAATATTCCACGCGTTCTGCCAGACAACACGCAGGCAGTGATCGACGAATCTTCATGGCAGTGGCCAGCCATCTTCAACTGGCTGCAAACGGCGGGTAACGTCAGCCAGCATGAGATGTATCGCACCTTTAACTGCGGTGTAGGTATGGTTATCGCCCTGCCAGCTCCGGAAGTGGACAAAGCCCTTGCTTTGCTCAATGAGAAAGGTGAAAACGCATGGAAAATCGGTATCATCAAAGCTTCTGATTCCGAACAGCGTGTGGTCATTGAATGAAAAACATTGTGGTGCTCATTTCCGGCAACGGAAGTAATTTGCAGGCGATAATCGACGCCTGCGAACAGAAAAAAATCAATGGCACCATACGTGCAGTATTCAGTAACAAGGCCGATGCGTTCGGCCTTGAGCGCGCACGCGAAGCGAATATTCCGGCACACTCGCTGGAAGCCGCCCAGTTTGCCAGTCGCGAAGCATTCGACCGCCAACTGATACAAGAGATTGACGCCTATGCACCCGATGTCGTGGTGCTGGCCGGTTATATGCGTATCCTCAGCCCGGCGTTTGTCGCTCACTATGCTGAACGATTGCTGAATATCCACCCGTCTTTATTGCCGAAGTATCCCGGCCTGCATACGCATCGCCAGGTACTGGAAAACGGCGATGAAGAACATGGTACCTCAGTCCATTTCGTGACGGATGAGTTGGACGGCGGACCGGTCATTCTCCAGGCCAAAGTTCCAGTATTTGAAGGCGACAGCGAAGATGATGTCACGGCACGGGTTCAGGCTCAGGAACATACCATTTACCCGTTGGTGGTAAGCTGGTTTATCGACGGTCGCCTGAAGATGCGTGATAACGCTGCATGGCTGGATGGCGTTCGTTTGCCTCCACAAGGCTACGCCGCCGACGAATAATAAAAAAACCAACCTGTAAGCCGAATGTCACCATCCGGCTTACAGGCATAACTACCTTTTCCGGTTAATACCACCGGTATTCATCTACGCTCCCCCTTTCTCTTTGCTATCAGACGGTTTATTGTCATATTTTTCTGGCACAGTTGGACATCTGAGAGCAATGCTCGCCATAATAAATCGGTAGTGTCCCGTGAATGAAACGGAGTAAAAGTGGTAATGGGTCAGGAAAAGCTATACATCGAGAAAGAACTCAGCTGGTTAGCGTTCAACGAACGTGTACTCCAGGAAGCTGCTGATAAGTCAAACCCGTTGATCGAACGGATGCGTTTCTTAGGCATCTATTCCAATAACCTCGACGAGTTTTATAAGGTTCGTTTTGCCGAACTGAAGCGCCGAATCATTATTAGCGAAGAACAGGGTTCAAACTCTCACTCCCGCCATTTGTTAGGCAAAATCCAGGCCCGCGTATTAAAAGCCGATCAGGAATTTGACGGCCTGTACAACGAGTTGCTGTTGGAAATGGCGCGCAATCAGATTTTCTTAATCAACGAACGCCAGTTGTCGGTCAATCAGCAAAGCTGGTTGCGTCATTACTTCAAGCAATATCTTCGCCAGCACATCACGCCGATCCTGATTAACCGCGAGACGGATTTAGTCCAGTTTTTGAAAGATGACTACACCTATCTGGCGGTAGAAATTATCCGTGGCGATACGATCCGCTACGCGCTGCTGGAAATTCCTTCCGACAAGGTTCCTCGTTTTGTGAATCTGCCGCCGGAAACCCCGCGCCGTCGCAAACCGATGATCCTGCTGGACAACATCTTACGTTACTGCCTTGACGACATTTTCAAAGGGTTCTTTGATTACGACGCACTGAACGCCTATTCGATGAAAATGACCCGTGACGCCGAATACGATTTGGTGCACGAGATGGAATCGAGCCTGATGGAGCTGATGTCATCCAGCCTGAAACAGCGTCTGACCGCAGAACCTGTACGTTTTGTCTATCAGCGTGACATGCCCAATGCACTGGTCGAAGTACTGCGTGAAAAACTGACGATTTCTCGCTACGACTCGATTGTTCCCGGCGGGCGTTACCATAACTTCAAAGACTTTATTAACTTCCCTAACGTTGGCAAAGCTAACCTGGTGAACAAACCGCTGCCGCGTCTGCGCCATATCTGGTTCGACAACGAGAAGTTTCGTAACGGCTTTGACGCCGTTCGCGAACGCGACGTGCTGCTGTATTACCCCTATCACACCTTTGAGCACGTTCTTGAACTGCTGCGCCAGGCCTCTTTCGACCCGAGCGTGCTGGCTATAAAGATCAACATCTACCGTGTGGCAAAAGATTCACGCATCATAGATTCAATGATCCATGCCGCGCACAACGGTAAGAAAGTCACCGTGGTGGTGGAATTGCAGGCCCGCTTCGATGAAGAAGCCAACATCCATTGGGCCAAGCGTCTTACCGAAGCAGGCGTTCACGTCATCTTCTCCGCGCCAGGCCTGAAAATTCACGCCAAACTGTTCCTTATCTCGCGTAAAGAAGGTGATGAAGTCGTGCGCTATGCGCATATCGGGACGGGGAACTTCAACGAAAAAACGGCACGCCTGTATACCGACTACTCGTTGCTAACTGCCGATTCGCGCATTACCAACGAAGTGCGTCGGGTGTTTAACTTCATCGAGAACCCGTATCGCCCGGTGACGTTCGATTATCTGCTGGTTTCCCCGCAGAACTCACGCCGTCTGCTGTACGCGATGATCGACAAAGAAATCGCCAACGCGCAGCAAGGACTGCCTTCCGGCATTACGCTAAAACTGAATAACCTGGTCGATAAAGGTCTGGTTGACCGCCTCTATGCGGCCTCAAGCTCAGGTGTGCCGGTCAATTTGTTGATTCGTGGTATGTGTTCTTTGATTCCGAATCTGGAAGGTATCAGCGACAATATTCGCGTTATCAGCATCGTTGATCGCTATCTTGAACATGACCGGGTCTATATCTTCGAGAACGGGGGTGACAAGCAGGTGTATCTCTCCTCCGCTGACTGGATGACAAGAAACATCGACTATCGTATCGAAGTTGCCACACCACTTCTTGACCCGCGCCTTAAGCAACGCGTGCTGGATATTATCGATATCCTGTTCAGCGACACGGTGAAAGCCCGCTTTATTGATAAAGAACTGAGTAATCGCTACGTACCGCGCGGAAACCGCCGTAAGGTTCAGTCACAATTGGCGATTTACGATTACATCAAATCACTCGAGCAACCTGACTAAAGATATGCCAATACACGACAAGACTCCACGACCGCAGGAATTTGCTGCGGTC
>NZ_SZWU01000072.1:82934-90227 GCF_005280935.1 Citrobacter sp. wls757
TTCAAACAGTTTCCATATGGTCATTGCCCGCGTGGTTGATGGCGCAATGCAAATTATTGGGCGACTGAAACAACGCGTACATCTGGCGGATGGCCTCGGCGAAGATAACAAGCTGAGCGAAGAGGCCATGGAGCGCGGGCTAAGCTGTTTATCACTGTTCGCCGAACGTTTGCAGGGGTTTCCTCCATCAAGCGTATGTATCGTGGGAACCCATACTTTGCGTCAGGCACTGAATGCGACTGATTTTCTCAAGCGAGCGGAAAAAGTCATCCCCTATCCAATTGAGATTATTTCCGGCAACGAAGAAGCCCGATTGATCTTTATGGGCGTTGAACATACGCAGCCGGAAAAAGGTCGCAAGCTGGTTATCGATATCGGCGGCGGCTCAACAGAACTGGTGATTGGAGAAGATTTCGAGCCTAAACTGGTCGAAAGCCGCCGTATGGGTTGCGTCAGCTTTGCCCAGATGTATTTCCCGCGCGGTGTAATTAACCGCGAAAACTTCCAGCGTGCCCGCATGGCGGCTGCGCAAAAGCTCGAAACCTTAACCTGGCAGTTTCGCATTCAGGGCTGGAACGTTGCGCTGGGCGCATCGGGCACCATTAAAGCAGCCCATGAAGTGCTGCTGGAGATGGGTGAAAAAGACGGTTTTATCACCCCCGAACGTCTGGACAAGCTGACATCTGAAGTGTTGAAGCACGCGTCATTTGATGCGCTCAGCTTGCCTGGGTTGTCAGAAGAAAGAAAAGCAGTGTTTGTACCCGGACTCGCGATTCTGTGCGGCGTTTTTGACGCGTTAGCTATTCGCGAACTTCGCCTTTCTGATGGTGCGTTACGTGAAGGCGTGCTGTACGAGATGGAAGGCCGTTTTCGCCACCAGGACGTTCGTAGCCGTACCGCCAGCAGCCTGGCGAACCAGTACAACATTGACAGCGAACAGGCCCGGCGCGTACTAGAAACGACGATGCAAATGTACGACCAGTGGCATACGCAGCAGCCAAAGCTGGCCAATCCCCAACTGGAAGCGTTACTGCGTTGGGCAGCAATGCTGCATGAGGTTGGGCTGAACATCAACCACAGCGGTCTGCATCGCCACTCTGCGTATATCTTACAAAACAGCGATCTTCCTGGTTTCAATCAGGAACAACAGCTGATGATGGCAACATTAGTTCGTTATCATCGCAAAGCGATTAAGCTCGACGACTTGCCCCGCTTTACGCTGTTTAAGAAGAAACAGTTTCTACCGTTAATTCAGCTGTTACGCCTGGGCGTGCTGCTGAATAACCAGCGTCAGGCAACCACCACGCCACCGACGCTGACCCTGATTACCGACGACAACCATTGGACTTTACGCTTCCCGCATGACTGGTTTAGCCAGAATGCGCTGGTGCTGCTCGATCTGGAAAAAGAGCAGCAATACTGGGAAGCCGTAACCGGCTGGCGTCTCAAAATTGAAGAAGAGAGCTCACCCGATATCGCCGCATAAGATCTCAGCAGGTGTCAGTTCATCTGGCACCTGCTTTTCCAGCGTTTCATTCAACGGCAGTGGCTCACCAATCAGATACCCCTGCATGTAATCAATCCCCAGCGAAATCACCGCACTGCGTATTTCTTCGCTTTCGACGTACTCCGCAACCACCAGCATTCTTTTCATCCGCGCCAGATGGCAAATAGAGGCCACGATTTGGTAGTCGAGGCTGTTCGAAACAATATTGCGAATAAAGCTACCGTCAATTTTCAGGATATCGGCATTCACATTTTTCAGCCGCGCATAGCTGGCATACCCAGTACCAAAATCATCAATCGCAATCTGACAGCCCAGTGATTGCAGCTGCAGCAACGTTGCCTGTGCCTGTTCCGCATTGGTCAAGGCATTGCTTTCCGTCACTTCAAAGATAAGTTGCCATGCTTCAACCTTGTACTTATTCAGTAACTGATTGATGTCATTAGGAAGTCGCGCGCGACATACTGAGGTGGGTGATAAGTTGATAGCAAACCGGTGGGCGGGCATTTTTTCCCGATTCTGCGCCATAAATTTCAACGTATTTTCAATCACCCACAGATCGATACGGGATGACAAACCAAACTCATGGGCTACCGGCAAGAAGCTATCAGGGGCGATAGTTTCACCGTCATCCCCCTCAAGCCGCAGCAGGATTTCGTGATAAACGTCGCCACGCACGCCAAAAATCGGCTGCGCCTTCAGGAAAAAGCGATTGTTCTCCAGCGCCTGCTGAATACGGTTCATCATCGCAACTTTATCTTTCAGGTCGCGTTGCAGGTGCATCACACCACGCCGCTGCAAATTCTCTGGTGAATTGGTTGCCAGCGATAATTCGGCAATGGTACTTAACTCTCCCAGCAACAAATAGATATGGTTAACAGGAGAACGGACATAGCAAAAGCTGATCCCAACCTGCGGTTGCAAAGGCATTCCGTCCCAGACAAAACGAAACTGCTTGATATGCCTGTCCAGTGCTTCAATGCGTTCCTGGTGTAGCTCAGTGTTAAAACGCAGGATTAAATCATTACCTGACAATTGATAGACATGCTCATCCTGTTCAAGCAACGGTGTTATCCACTGAGCCAGTTTTTGCTTGTACTGGATACGCAGCATAATGCCGTAATTTTTCACCAGCAGCTCCATGCCCGGAACACCCAAAAAGCAAAGCACTGACCATGGCGCGTTTTTCAAATCCCGGTTCAAAGCGCGCAAATTCGGAATATGCACCATAGGGTCAAAGAAGGCCAGGCGATGGTTGCGCCGGGTAACAAAACGTTGACGCGTTGCCAGGACAGCAATGAAATTCACGATGAAGGAAAAAACCAGATAACTTGATGAGGTAATGGCAAGCTGCGTATCGTAACCCGAATACCATGGCATATAGCGCTGATAATAATGAATTGCGGTAATAAGTACGACCGCCCATATCACCGAAATAAATCTATAACCGTAACGCATTGCCCCCCACAGCATGACGGGAAGTAACAGTGACAAGGTATAATTCGTGCTAAATATTGAGCTTTGTTCATTGAGCGGCATACACAACATTGCCATTAGCACAGTCAATATAATCAACCAGACCGCAAACTCTGTTTTAGTCACTTTGGTATCAAACTGCTGCTTTAACTGAGAAAAATAGCCTCTCAGATGCAAGGGGTTGCGAATTGTTCGAATGATGAAATAACACAGCGGCACACCTACAAGATTCCCCGCGAGTATGGACTGATAGTTGATCAATGTGCCTGTATTGAAGGGCATAACGCCCACCATGCCGGATTTGCTTTCATAAACACCCACAAATGCAGCAAACTGGAAGAGTATCAGAAACAGCGTTGCCGGGCAGAAGACCTGCCAGAACATACGCTGAAACATCAGGTGAGAATCCCCGTGGGAAACGTTGTTTCGTCGGGGAGAAAATACTTTATATCCTCCCCAGCTAAGCACGATTGTAACTATAAAGTGCGAAATTATTGAAAGTGTTTCAAATAACCCGACCTGCGGATATTTGTACCAGATAATGGAAATGATAATACCTGGCAATGCCGCCCAGCCAAAAAAAAGCATCAGGCTAATCATCAGCGCTAACGGCAGGTAGAAAAGAATTACGGTCCCCGTACTAATATGGGCATAGGTGGTGGCAGTGCTCAATATAGGCAACAACAAAGAAGGTAAGATGAGAGGTAATGCCCACCATCTATCTCTAATACCAATATAATTTTTATTGAGTTTCATAGATGCTCAGTAGAATCCCACACATCCTGTAGGGGGTATTCAGACAGGCATCCCACCTGACCTTAAAACGATAAAGTAAAATACATCACAATGATTCATCGATTTTAGTTGTCAGCAAAGTGTGATGCTTGATACATATCAAAAAACATCCCCCTCATTCATCAATTATTACTCTTTTCATTATTTTTTATCGTTAATACATTATTCATGCAAATAATAATATTAATTTCCATAACATAAGAAGATAAAACAACTGAAGCAATTTTACATAAGGAAGAATTGACCATTCCCTCTCAGTGTGCCTTAATGTGAGTATCGCCCTCAGTTGGGTACACTACAAGGAACCTTTTGTGAGCCAGGTTACCAGCCTACGCAAACGACACCGATTTAACAGTCGCATGATCCGGATCGTACTGCTTATCAGCTTTCTCTTCTTCTTCGGACGCTTCGTCTACTCCGCCATTGGTGCGTGGCATCACCACCAGGACAAAAAAGAATCTCAGCAGACCACTCAGCCGCAACAGACAGCTCCTGCACAAACCGACGAACATTGATCGCTCGCGCCTGTGATACCCCCAGCATTAAGATTCCTTACCGGATGGCTAATCGCCTGACATTTAACCATCCGGTAAGGGATTTGAGTGACGAAACTTTACACATATCCCCCCTCTCCCGCTTAATTATCAGATAATCGGCCGTATTTTTCGCACAAATGCACAATCTTTTCATCCCACTTCACCGCACCATTCGCGCTGATTTTTAAGTTCCGGTTTAGCGGACATAAAAAGACAAACAGTGCTCAAATAAACGCTAATTAATATCACCAGCAAATATCACTGACGCAAGCATTTATATTTCGCATGAAAATTAAATAGTTATTTGAATTGTTATCATTTTTAAATACTACAGGGTAATACCATGAGTGGTTTTTTATTATTCCCGAAAATAAGAAGCGGCCTTGAGTGGATCGCCGGGCACAGCGATGCTGTCATTCAATTCGGCTGGAATATCGTTGCCGCCGTGATCTTATTGTTTATCGGTAAATTTATCGCTCGTCTGCTCTCTCGTGGGCTGGAAAAGTTACTGCTTAAACGTAAAGTCGACAGAACGATCATTCAGTTCTTCACCGCGCTGGTACGTTACATTACCCTCGCCTTTTCCGTCGTCGCCGCATTAGGTCGCATCGGTATTGAAACATCCTCCATTATTGCCGTCATCGGTGCCGCCGGACTAGCCATTGGCCTCGCGTTACAAAGCTCGCTTTCCAACTTTGCCGCTGGCGTGCTGTTGGTTTCCCTGCGGCCTTTTCGCGCCGGAGAAGTAGTGCAGATTGGTGCAGTCACCGGAACAGTAGAAAAGGTGCACATTTTCTCCACCACCCTGCTAACCGCAGACAGCAAAGAAGTGGTGATTCCAAACGGTAAGATCATCGCTGACAACATCATTAACTATTCCCGTCACCCTTTTCGTCGTATCGATCTGGTGATTGGTGTGGGTTATCAGAGTCGGATTGCAGAGGTTAAGCAAGTTATTAATCACATTATCGAGCAGGACAGCCGCATCGATAAGCAACGTGGGGTAACCGTTCGTCTGGGCGAACTGGGCGCTTCAGCGTTGAATTTTTACGTGCGCGTATGGGTGCCCAATATCGAATACTGGAATACCTATTACGATCTGCTGGAAAACATTAAAGAGGCGCTGGACGCCAACCACATAGACCTACCCTATCCACAGATGGATGTGCGTATTCAGAATGTCACACCTCAGCAGCAGCCCCAGCTGCAACTGGTCGATTAGCGTACTTTCCTACAGAACATGCGCCTGAAGTATTTGCTGAAGTATTTTCTGAAATGCGTGCAATAAAAAACCCTCTATAAACAGAGGGTTTTTTGCATATTACCGGTTCAAAAAACCGCTAACGGAAAGGGATATCATTCCCACTCAATGGTAGCTGGCGGCTTACCGCTGATGTCGTACACCACGCGGGAAATACCGTTCACTTCGTTGATAATGCGGTTAGAGACGCGGCCTAAGAAGTCATACGGCAGGTGTGCCCAGTGCGCGGTCATAAAGTCGATGGTTTCGACCGCACGCAGGGAAACAACCCAGTCGTACTTGCGGCCATCGCCCATCACACCAACGGAACGAACCGGCAGGAACACGGTGAACGCCTGGCTTACCTTGTTGTACAGGTCAGCTTTGTGCAGCTCTTCAATGAAGATAGCATCCGCGCGACGCAGCAGGTCGCAGTACTCTTTCTTCACTTCGCCAAGCACACGCACGCCCAGACCCGGTCCCGGGAACGGGTGACGGTACAGCATGTCGTACGGCAGGCCCAGCTCCAGACCAATCTTACGCACTTCGTCTTTGAACAGCTCACGCAGCGGTTCAACCAGACCCATCTTCATCTCTTTCGGCAAACCGCCCACGTTGTGGTGAGATTTGATAACGTGCGCTTTGCCGGTGGCAGATGCCGCGGATTCGATCACGTCCGGGTAGATGGTGCCCTGCGCCAGCCACTTAACGTCTTCCAGCTTCAGCGCTTCTTCATCGAATACTTCCACGAATACGCGGCCAATGATTTTACGTTTAGCTTCTGGGTCGTTCTCGCCTTTCAGCGCGTCCAGAAAACGCTTTTCGCCTTCCACGTGAACGATGTTCAGGCCAAAGTGGTCGCCGAACATATCCATCACCTGCTGAGCTTCGTTGAGACGCAGCAGACCGTTGTCGACGAACACGCAGGTCAGGTTTTTGCCGATTGCACGGTGCAGCAGCATCGCGGTCACGGAGGAGTCAACGCCGCCGGACAGACCGAGGATAACTTTATCATTGCCAACCTGCTCACGAATGCGGGCAACGGCGTCATCGATAATTTTTGCCGGCGTCCACAGCGCTTCACACTGGCAGATGTCGCGCACAAAACGCTCCAGCATGCGCATGCCCTGACGGGTGTGGGTAACTTCCGGGTGGAACTGCACGCCGTAGAAGCGTTTTTCTTCGTGCGCCATGATAGCGAACGGGCAGCTGTCGGTGCTGGCAACGGTCACGAAACCTTCCGGAATGGCGGTCACTTTGTCGCCGTGGCTCATCCACACGTCCAGCAGCGGTTTGCCGTCTGCGGTCAGGGAGTCTTCAATACCACGGACAAGCGCGCTGTCGGTTTGAACTTCAACCTGCGCATAGCCGAATTCACGTTCGTTAGAACCTTCAACATGACCACCGAGCTGCATTGCCATGGTCTGCATGCCGTAGCACACGCCGAACACCGGCACGCCCGCATTGAAAACGTATTCCGGCGCACGCGGGCTGTTTTCTTCGGTGGTACTTTCCGGACCACCGGAAAGAATGATACCGCTTGGGTTGAATTCGCGAATTTGTGCTTCCGTAACATCCCATGCCCACAGTTCACAGTATACGCCCAGTTCACGTACGCGACGTGCAACCAGCTGAGTGTACTGCGAGCCGAAATCGAGGATGAGAATGCGATGTTTATGAATATTGTCTGTCATTGACGCTAATTCCGAGGCAAGTGAAACAAATTCGCCCGGCATATAGCC
>NZ_SZWU01000072.1:90275-114104 GCF_005280935.1 Citrobacter sp. wls757
GCCCATGCGGTAGTTAGGGGACTCTTTGGTGATGGTCACATCGTGAACGTGACTTTCCTGAATACCCGCACCGCTGATGCGTACAAACTCTGCTTTCGTTCGCAGCGCGTCGATAGTACCACAGCCGGTCAGACCCATACAGGAGCGCAGGCCGCCCATCTGCTGGTGAATGATCTCTTTCAGGCGACCTTTATAGGCAACGCGACCTTCGATACCTTCCGGGACCAGTTTGTCAGCAGCGTTATCGCTCTGGAAGTAACGGTCAGAAGACCCTTTGGACATCGCGCCCAGAGAACCCATACCGCGGTAAGATTTGTAAGAACGGCCCTGGTACAGTTCGATTTCGCCCGGGGATTCTTCAGTACCCGCCAGCATGGAGCCAACCATCACTGCGGCAGCACCAGCAGCAATCGCTTTAGCGATGTCGCCGGAGAAACGAATACCGCCGTCGGCGATAACCGGAATACCGGTGCCTTCCAGCGCTTCAACGGCATCAGAAACGGCAGTGATCTGCGGAACACCGACGCCGGTCACGATACGGGTAGTACAGATGGAGCCAGGGCCGATACCCACTTTAACTGCGCTGCAACCAGCTTCAGCAAGCGCGCGAGCACCTGCGCCCGTAGCAACGTTACCGCCGATGATCTGCAGGTCAGGATATTTAGCGCGAGTTTCACGGATACGCTGCAGAACGCCTTCAGAGTGGCCGTGAGAGGAGTCAATCAGCAGAACGTCTACGCCAGCGGCAACCAGCGCGTCTACACGCTCTTCGTTACCTGCGCCAGCACCTACCGCTGCACCAACGCGCAGACGACCATGCTCGTCTTTACAGGCGTTAGGTTTACGTTCTGCTTTCTGGAAATCTTTTACGGTTATCATGCCGAGCAGGTGGAAGCTGTCATCAACAACCAGCGCTTTCTCAACGCGTTTTTCGTGCATTTTGGCAAAAACGACATCGCGCGCTTCGCCTTCACGAACGGTCACCAGACGCTCTTTTGGCGTCATATATACGCTAACCGGCTGGTTCAGGTCAGTCACAAAACGCACGTCACGGCCGGTGATGATGCCGACCAGTTCGTTATCTTCAGTCACTACCGGGTAGCCAGCAAAGCCGTTACGCTCGGTCAGTTCTTTCACTTCGCGCAGAGTAGTGGTTGGCAGTACGGTCTGTGGGTCAGTTACCACGCCAGATTCGTGTTTCTTCACGCGGCGAACTTCTTCAGCCTGGCGCTCGATGGACATGTTTTTGTGGATAAAACCGATGCCGCCTTCCTGGGCCAGGGCAATTGCCAGGCGCGCTTCCGTCACGGTGTCCATTGCTGCGGAGAGCATAGGAATGTTCAGGCGAATGGTTTTCGTCAACTGGGTGCTGAGGTCAGCAGTATTCGGCAGAACGGTAGAATGAGCGGGAACGAGGAGGACGTCGTCAAACGTCAGGGCTTCTTTTGCGATACGTAGCATGGGCAATATCTCACCTGGGAGGTTATTAAATATTGCCGCGGCATTATACAGAGCGTAACCGATTGCATCCACACTTTTTTGCAAAAAAACCTTGCGCTCCTCTGTGAGCATGTTACTTTCGACTGAATAACTTGCTGATTTAGAATTTGATCCCGCTCACATGTTATCCTCTCAGACCACCTCAATTTTTACCGTAAGCCGCCTAAATCAGACGGTTCGTTTGCTGCTTGAGCAGGAAATGGGACAAGTTTGGATCAGCGGTGAAATCTCGAATTTCACTCAACCGTCCTCCGGTCACTGGTATTTCACGCTCAAAGATGACACCGCCCAGGTACGCTGCGCGATGTTTCGCAACAGCAATCGACGGGTAACGTTCCGCCCACAGCACGGTCAGCAGGTCCTGGTACGCGCCAACATTACGTTGTACGAACCGCGTGGCGACTACCAGATAATTGTTGAGAGCATGCAGCCAGCTGGTGAAGGTTTGTTGCAGCAAAAATATGAGCAACTCAAAGCCAAACTGCAGGCTGAAGGGCTATTCGATCAGCAGTTCAAAAAATCACTACCCTCACCGGCTCACTGCGTTGGGGTCATTACCTCGAAAACCGGGGCTGCGCTGCACGACATTCTCCACGTGCTGAAGCGCCGTGACCCATCCCTGCCCGTTATTATCTACCCGACCGCGGTCCAGGGCGACGATGCGCTAGGACAGATCGTTCGCGCCATTGAGCTGGCGAACGCGCGGGGCGAGTGCGATGTGCTTATCGTCGGGCGCGGCGGCGGTTCTCTGGAAGATTTGTGGAGTTTTAACGACGAACGCGTAGCACGGGCAATCTTTGCCAGCCGCATTCCGGTAGTAAGCGCCGTCGGCCACGAAACAGATGTCACTATTGCCGATTTTATTGCAGATTTACGGGCGCCTACGCCATCAGCAGCGGCGGAAATTGTTAGCCGCAATCAACTGGAACTGCTGCGTCAAATTCAGCATGGCCAGCAGCGTCTGGAGATGGCGATGGACTACTACATCGCCAACCGTACTCGTCGCTTTACCCAGCTTCATCACCGTTTGCAACAGCAACATCCGCAACTGCGTCTGGCCCGTCAGCAGACCGTGCTGGAGCGGCTGCGTCAGCGGATGAATTTCGCTCTTGAGAATAAGATTAAGCAGGCCAATCAGCGCCAACAGCGCGTAAGTCAACGCCTGAGCCAGCAAAACCCACAGCCGCGAATTTATCGGGCGCAAACCCGTATTCAGCAACTGGAGTACCGTCTGGCAGAGAATATCCGCGCGCGTTTAAGCGCACAGCGAGAACGCTTCGGTAATGTGGTGACGCACCTTGAAGCGGTGAGTCCTCTCTCGACGCTCGCTCGCGGCTATAGCGTCACTACCGCGACGGACG
Organism: Citrobacter sp. wls757; assembly: GCF_005280935.1. Classification (NCBI taxonomy): domain Bacteria; kingdom Pseudomonadati; phylum Pseudomonadota; class Gammaproteobacteria; order Enterobacterales; family Enterobacteriaceae; genus Citrobacter; species Citrobacter sp. wls757. The sequence continues at coordinate 93,137 of NZ_SZWU01000072.1, forward strand.
GCAAAGTGCTGAAGCAGACCAAACAGGTAAAAACCGGTGATGTGCTCACTACCCGCCTGTCAGACGGCTGGGTAGAGAGCGAAGTGAAAGGCGTAACGACGGCAAAGAAAACGCGTAAGAAAAAGCCAGATTAAACCGGCACAAATTCCACACGTTTCTTCGAGATCAGACCATGGCCATTCTGACAGAAGTAATCCACCGCACCGCAGGCTTTTAACACCTGGAGTGGCTGATGGCACTCCGGGCAGCGCGCTTCTAACGGAATATCTTTTTTACAGTTTTCACAGTGTGCCACACCGTTTTGTGGTTCCAGTTCTGCATGACAATCCGGGCAGGTCATCGACATGGTGACTCCTTTAAATGGTGTTCAATTCTGCGCTAATTTTACCATGATACGCTTAGTGTGAACCACGCAACTGTTGCTGTAGGATCAGTAATCGTTCTACCTCATCTAGCCTGCGCTGCGTCGTGCGGCTCACCTCCTGCGGGCTGCGTTCAAACAGACTTTGCGTCCCCAGAATATGTTCCGCCAGACAATGGGCATAAATCGTACCAGGCAGACACCAGCGTTGCACAACATCACCGTCAATCAATTCGAGCACATCGTCGGCACCCCGTCGGTCGTAGCTGATGATACGCCCATCACGCAGATAAAGGCGCAGACCTTTTTGTCCGCCAGCAGGCCCCGCGTATTTATTCAGCCAGATATCCAACGGTACACCGCTAATCAGTCCTTGCAGATGCGCCTCTCCTTCAGCCGTGGTCAGGTCACCCTGGATGATGTTACGTCCCAGACGGTCTTTAGCGCTCTTCACCTGCAGGGTCATGCTGTCATTACCGCCCAGGTAACGCACTGTTTCACGCAGCATGGCCAGTACGTGTGTGCCAATGTCCAGAATCACACCGTCCGGGTGGCGAAGCTCACGCGTATCTGGCTCACCAGTGGCAAAGTTGAGCGCGATCGGCTCTCCTGTAGCGTTATATCCGCTCGGCTCCTGCAAAAAACCGTCGATTTTAACAACGTCTGAAAAGTGAGAGACAAGTGCCTGTTGTGGGTTATCGCCCTGCCACTGCGCACCGAGTTTTCCCAATGCCAGCTGCATTGCGCCATTGCGCGCCATCCAGTGGTCGAGCGCCAGCACACGGTCGGCAGCGTTGGGTTGCTCCAGCAGCGTTTTCAGTTTTTCAATTTGGGAAAGCGTGGCAACAATCGGTTTTTCAACCACGATTCGTGCGATGGGAGCGGCCAGCGCCTGTTCAAGCACATCGAGATGATGCAGAGAAGCGGTGGTGATAAACAGGGTATCAAGCGGTGTTGCAAGAAGTTCAGCGAGCGATGCACAGCGTGTCACACCAGCGGGCTGTTTTGCGGGTTGCACGTCAAATCCCACACAGCACAGGGAATCACCGTAAAGTTTACGCAATGCGGGCAAGTATGCCGTTTCAACGACTGCGCCAAGCCCAACAAACCCTAACAGCATGTTCTCACCTCGTAAATGAATTGGCCGGGACATCACGTCTGCCCCGGCACAATCGAGGTGTTATCAGGCGCTAGTAGCCGGTTTAGTTTGCGTATTCTCCAGCATGCGACGGATCGGCACAATGAGGGCGATCAGTACCGCAGCGCAGATAAGCAACGCAATCGAGCAGCGAGCGAAGAGATCCGGCAGCATATCCAGTTGGTCGGCCTTCACATGACCACCAATCAGACCTGCGGCCAGGTTACCCAGCGCACTGGCGCAGAACCACAGGCCCATCATCTGCCCGCGCATTCTTTCCGGGGCCAGCAGCGTCATGGTCGCCAGACCGATCGGGCTCAGGCACAACTCACCAAGCGTCAGCATCAGGATACTGCCCACCAGCCAGAATGGGGAGACGCCTGCGCCACCGTTACTGAGAACGTTTTGCGCTGCCAGCATCATCAGACCAAAGCCTGCAGCGGCACAGAGAATACCGATAACGAACTTGGTGATGCTGCTCGGGCGAATGTTCATGCTCGCCAGTTTCGGCCACGCCCAGCTGAATACCGGTGCCAGCAGAATGATAAACAGTGCGTTTATCGACTGGAACCAGACCGCCGGGATTTCAAAATCGCCGATCATACGGTTAGTGTAGTCATTAGCGAACAGGTTGAATGAGGTTGGCTTCTGCTCAAATGCAGACCAGAAGAACGCGGCGGAAACCAGCAGGATAAAGCAGACCAGCAGTCTGGCGCGCTCTTTACGGTTCAAACCGGCAAAGATGAACAGGTAGATAAAGTACAAGGCAACGGAGGCGGCAATCACGTATACCAGTATGCTGGCAACCGCGACCGGATTTATCACAATCACGCCCTGCGCAATCAGCGTAACGATAACGGCTACGCCGACGGCCAGCGCCAGCAGCCACGCGCCCACACCGTTACGTTTCACTACCGGGCTGTTCCAGGTTGAGTCCAGACCCACTTCGCTGTCATAACGTTTCATCGATGGAACGGCAAACACGCGGAAGATGATCAACGCCACCAGCATCCCGATACCACCGATGCCAAAGCCCCAGTGCCAACCGTGGGATTTAATCAGCCAGCCGGAGATCAGCGGCGCGATAAACGATCCCATATTGATGCCCATATAGAACAGCGAGAAACCGCCGTCGCGACGCGCATCGCCTTTTTTATACAGCGTGCCAACCATCACTGAGATACAGGTTTTAAACAGACCGGAACCGAGCACGATAAACATCAGGCCGATAAAGAACAGGTTGTTCCCCATAATGGCCGAGAGCGCGATCGACAAGTGACCGAGCGCAATCAAAATGGAACCGTACCACACCGCTTTCTGTTGGCCGAGCCAGTTATCCGCCAGCCAGCCACCAGGCAACGCGGCGAGATACATCGTACCGGCAAAGATACCCACAATCGCCGAGGCATTTTCACGCGCCAGCCCCATGCCGCCGTCATAAACGGTAGCAGCCATAAACAGGATCAGTAACGGGCGAATGCCGTAAAACGAGAAGCGCTCCCACATCTCTGTGAAGAACAGCGAGCCGAGCGGGTAAGGATGACCGAAGAAAGTTCGGCTTTCTTTTTGATTAACAGAGGATTGCATAATTCTCCCGAAAGTTATGTCGTCGTGCGTGTAAACACCGCGATGTACGCCAGCCAGTTACGTATCTGACCGATTTTTTACATGCGGCGAAAAGTTATTTAACCATTTGATAACCTAAGGCTAGTTTTGTCTAGTACCAGCCCCCGGACTTTAAGATGAAAACTCGACAAATGTCTACTTTCTTAGATTTAAACTTGGCAAAAAACGAATAGTGATTGACTTTACACAGGGGGAGATCAGCAATGGGCAGACGAAAAAAAACCCGCGACAAGCGCGGGTTTTTATCTGCATCAGCAACAGTTACTTGCTTTTTTTGATGTGCTTAATCAAACGCTTACGCTTACGCATCTGAGTCGGCGTCAATGTATTACGTTTGTTCGCAAACGGGTTCTCCCCTTCTTTGAACTGAATACGGATCGGCGTCCCCATTACGTCCAAAGACTTGCGGAAATAGTTCATCAGATAGCGCTTGTAGGAATCCGGCAGGTCTTTGACCTGGTTGCCGTGAATCACCACGATTGGCGGGTTATAACCACCGGCATGGGCATATTTCAGCTTCACACGACGACCACGCACCAGAGGCGGCTGATGATCTTCTACTGCCATGGTCATGATGCGCGTCAGCATCGCGGTGCTCACGCGACGTGTAGAGCTATCGTATGCTTCACGGACCGATTCAAACAGGTTACCCACGCCGCTACCGTGCAGAGCTGAGATAAAGTGTACGCGCGCAAAATCAATAAAGCCCAGACGGAAGTCCAGCGTCTCTTTGACCTGCTCTTTTACTTCCTGCGTCAGGCCATCCCACTTGTTCACAACGATAACAAGTGAGCGCCCACTATTGAGGATAAAGCCCAGCAGCGACAGGTCCTGATCGGAAATCCCTTCACGCGCGTCAATCACCAGCATCACAACGTTGGCATCTTCAATTGCCTGCAGCGTTTTGATTACTGAGAATTTTTCTACCGCTTCGGTAATTTTGCCGCGCTTACGCACGCCCGCGGTATCGATGAGCACATATTCGCGTTCATCGCGCTGCATCGGAATATAAATACTGTCACGCGTGGTTCCCGGCATGTCGTAAACCACCACGCGGTCTTCGCCGAGAATACGGTTAGTAAGCGTGGACTTACCTACGTTCGGACGGCCGACGATTGCCAGTTTAATCGGCAAATCCTGCGGGTTGAAATCGTCCTCAGGCTCTTCTTCGCCGTTTTCTTTGGCTTCAAGCTGCGCCCAGTATTCTGCGTCTTCATCCACTTCTTCCTGAGGAGCAACGTCATCCATCCACGGCAGCAGAACATGCTCCAGCAGGCTGAGAACACCACGACCATGGGACGCCGCAATCGGATAAATTTCACCCAGACCCAATGAGTAGAAATCAACAACAGCCTGGTCAGGATCGAGTCCGTCAGTTTTGTTGGCGACCAGGAACGTCGGTTTCTGGCGCGAACGCAGGTGTTTAGCAATAGCTTCATCCGCTGGCATCAGGCCAGCACGCGCATCCACCATGAACAGCACAACGTCTGCTTCTTCGATAGCCAACAGCGACTGTTCCGCCATACGGGTTTCAACACCGTCTTCGGTGCCATCAATACCGCCGGTATCAATACAGATAAACTCACGGCCTTCAATTTCCGCACGACCGTACTTACGGTCACGAGTCAGACCCGGGAAATCCGCAACCAGCGCATCTCGGGTGCGAGTTAGACGGTTAAATAACGTGGATTTGCCAACGTTAGGGCGCCCGACAAGCGCGACCACAGGTACCATGTTTAAAGCCTCATTTAAAAAATCATCAGACAACGGGCACATTTTTTGCCCCGTTGTTAAAAACAGTAAAACGGCCCCTGCACCAGGAGCCGTTTTTCAAAGCGAGCGGCCGGGACGATTAACGCGTAATGGAGTACAGCGTACCGTCTTTCGCCTGGATCAGCAGTTTACCATCAGCAGAGACCGGCTCGGTCAGGAAACCTGAGCTGTCGACTTTCTGCTGGGCAACAAAACGACCATCGTCAACGTTAATCCAGTGCAGGTAGCCTTCGCTATCACCGACGACCAGATTGCCATTATACAATACCGGGGACGTCAGCAGACGGTGCAGCAGATCGCTTTGCGTCCACAGCGTCACGCCGCCATCGGTGGTCAGCGCCAGTACGCGGTCATTCTGGTCAACCAGGTAGATACGGTTACCGTCGACGATGAAATCATTCACCGAGCCCAGTTCGCGTTTCCACATAATCTGACCGCTGCGCAGATCCAGCGCCGTCAGGTTACCATTATAAGCCAGCGCATAAACAACGCCATTGACGATAACCGGCGTGGTATCAACGTCACTCAGACGATCGATTTCCGTTGGACCTGTCGCCTGAGAAATACGTTGCTGCCAAATCATCTGGCCCTGCTGCATCAGCACTGCGCTCACGCGACCGTTATCACCGCCGACAATAGCTGCGCCAAAGGCGGTCGCTGGGGCAGATTCGCCGCGCAGTGACAGAGAAGGCATGTCGAGGTTAACGGTCCATTTGATGGCGCCATCAGCTTCGTTTAATGCCTGCAACTGGCCGTTGCTGGTGTGGATCAAAACTACGCCATCGCTCACAACAGGACGAGACAGCGCTTCACCGGCGACTTTCGTCTGCCATGCGGTGGTACCGTCGCTGGTATTCAACGCATAGACCTGCGCTTTTTCGCTGCCAATGTAAACATGTCCGCCGGACACGGTTACACCGCCAGAAAGCTGTGCAGATGCACGGGAGAACCAGCCGTCTTTCTCACCCAGATTCACAGACCAGACTTCTTTACCGTCGCCTGCGTTCAATGCTTTCACTACACCAGCGCGATCGGCTGCATAGACAACATTATCCGCCAGCGCAGGGTGAAGATTGGAATAGAAATCACCAATACCGTTACCTACGGAGGTGCTCCATTCCGTAGACGGAGTAAACTGGTTTTCAACCACCGGTAATGGGGACATCTTAACGACATCTTCTTCGCCACTAAACAGTGAACAGCCGCTCAATAGGGTAACGGAAAGCAGCCCTGGCAGAAGTAATTTACGCAATTGCATCGGGTCCCTCTCAGATGGACAAATTATTGATTTTCATCTGCATCATTTCGCTCAGAGCAGGAGAGGCATCGCTTTTCACACCCGCTTCCCATGCGCTACGCGCACCTTGTTTGTCGCCTTTGCTCAGCAACGCTTCACCGCGCAGATCGGCAACAATGGCCGTCCACCCTTCACCTTTAATGGTGTCGAGTGTTTTCAGCGCGGTATCAGCCTGTTTAAGCTGAACCTGAACACGAGCCAGACGCAGGTTAATCACCGCTTTGAGATTTTCATCGCTGGTCGCAGCCAAGCCCTGTTGCAGCTGACTTGCGGCTTTCTCAAGTTCATTTTGGTCAACAAACTGCTGCGCAAGTTCCAGTGAAGCTAGCGCGCCGTAGGTATTTTTATTCTCTGCAGCAAATTTCTCAGCGGCAGGAATGCTGTCCGGTTTACCCGCGCTAACCGCAGTCACCGTATTTTGATATGCCAAAGAAGCAGAGCGTGCGGACTCCGTCTGATGGCTGGTCCAGTAACGCCAACCAACCAGCGCGCCAACCCCTAAAATGATCCCAACAGCCAGCGCCTTGCCGTTTTCAGCAAAGAAGCGTTTTACCGCATCAACCTGGTCGTGTTCGTTCTCGTAAATTTCCACGCTGTCCTTCTCCTTAGCCCAGTAAAGTGCGCAAATGCGCGGCAACGCTATCCTGCGCTACTGCCGTTTGCTCACCAGAGCGCAAATCCTTCACTACAACAGTACCGTCAGCCACTTCGGACTCGCCCAGTACCAGTGCAACGCGGGCGCCCCACTTATCGGCACGGGCAAACTGTTTCTTAAAGTTGCCGCCACCGTGGTTTGTCATCAGTTTCACACCAGGAACTTCATCGCGCAGACGTTCTGCAAGCGTCATTGCCGCCGACTGCGTGTCCGCCCCTGAAGCGACCAGGTATATATCGACAACAGGATCTGCGTTAAATTCCGGATTAACTGCCTGAACTAACAAAACAAGTCGTTCCAGCCCCATAGCAAAGCCCACGGCAGGCGTTGCACGACCGCCAAGTTGCTCGACCAGACCGTCGTAACGACCACCGGCACACACGGTGCCCTGAGAGCCCAGGCTGCTGGTGACCCACTCAAATACGGTGCGGTTGTAGTAATCAAGACCACGAACCAGACGCTGATTGACGGTGTAGGCAATGCCTGCGGATTCCAGCAGTTTGCACAAGCCCGCGAAGTGCTCGCGAGAGTCGTCATCAAGATAGTCGCCCAGTGCAGGCGCGTCGTTGAGCAGCGCCTGTACTTCCGGGTTTTTGGAGTCGAGAACGCGCAGCGGATTGGTGTACATACGACGCTTGCAGTCTTCGTCCAGTTTCTCTTTATGCAGTTCCAGGTAGGCGACCAACGCATCACGGTAGTTAGCGCGGGCTTCAAGCGAACCGATTGAGTTCAGCTCAAGGCTAACATGCTGAGAAATACCCAGCGCGCGCCACCAGCGAGCGGTCAGCATAATCAGCTCCGCATCGATGTCCGGGCCTTGCAGGCCAAATACTTCGACACCCATCTGATGGAATTGACGATAGCGTCCTTTCTGCGGACGTTCGTGGCGGAACATCGGCCCGATATACCACAGACGCTGTTCCTGATTGTACAGGAGACCATGTTCGATGCCGGCGCGTACGCAGCCCGCAGTCCCTTCAGGACGCAATGTCAGGCTGTCGCCATTACGGTCCTCAAAGGTATACATCTCTTTTTCAACCACGTCGGTAACTTCACCGATCGCGCGTTTGAATAACGGGGTCTGCTCTACAATCGGCAAGCGGATTTCACTGTAACCGTAGCTACCGAGCACGTTTTTGAGAGTGCCTTCAATGCGCTGCCAGATGGCGGTTTCGCCAGGCAGATAATCGTTCATGCCGCGAATGGCTTGAATGTTTTTTGCCACGTTTATTCTCTTTATGAATATAAAAATGAACCCTCAGCGCTAACCCGAACAATGCGGGCGCCATGCGGGTTCAATCATACACGGGAAGCACGCCGCTTCCCATCACGTTGTTATTTTTCAAGCTGCTGCACGTCGATACGACGCGCTTCGTCCAGAATACTCGCTTTAGCGCGGATGCGGGCTTCAAGCTGCGTAATCATGTCGTCGTTATCGAGTCTGTCCTTACGCACGCCGTCTTCATACAGGCCGCTTTTCTTGTTACCGCCCGTCACGCCCAGCGTAGAAACCAGCGCTTCACCAGGACCGTTTACCACGCAACCGATGATCGAAACGTCCATTGGCGTAATGATATCTTCCAGGCGTTGCTCCAGCGCGTTAACCGTACCAATAACGTCAAACTCCTGACGCGAACAGGTTGGGCAAGCGATGAAGTTGATCCCGCGCGCGCGAATGCGCAGCGATTTCAGGATATCGAAACCCACTTTGATCTCTTCCACCGGATCGGCTGCCAGAGAAACACGCAGCGTATCGCCGATCCCTTCAGATAACAGCAGGCCAAGGCCGATCGCGGACTTCACCGAACCACTACGCAGGCCACCGGCTTCGGTGATCCCCAGATGCAGCGGTTGATCGATCTGTTTCGCCAGCAGGCGATAGGATTCTACGGCGAGGAAAACGTCAGACGCTTTAACACTGACTTTGAATTGATCGAAGTTCAGACGATCGAGGTGATCCACATGGCGCATAGCGGATTCCAGCAGCGCCTGCGGCGTCGGTTCACCGTATTTTTCCTGCAGATCTTTTTCCAGCGATCCGGCGTTGACGCCGATACGGATAGGAATATTTTTATCACGAGCGCAATCCACCACCATGCGAATACGCTCTTCACTGCCGATATTACCTGGGTTAATACGCAGGCAATCAACACCGTATTCCGCTACCTTCAGCGCGATACGATAGTCGAAGTGAATATCGGCAACCAACGGGACGTTAACCTGCTGTTTGATAAGCTTGAACGCTTCTGCGGCATCCATTGTCGGTACAGAGACACGAACAATGTCTGCGCCTACGCGTTCCAGCGCTTTAATCTGATTAACCGTCGCTTCCACATCCGTGGTACGCGTATTAGTCATAGACTGTACGGCGATGGGCGCACCATCGCCGATCGGCACGTTCCCAACGTAAATGCGTGTCGATTTTCTACGTTGAATTGGAGCCTGGTTATGCATTAAAAAATCTCCCGCATTGCCGTCTGTTACTGAGCCGGTGATTGTTCGGCATTAACGGTCAGACGCGCAACCTGGTTAGTTCTGATAAAACGACTCAGATCGACAGGTTTACCCTGGAACTGAATCTGCACTGCCGCCGGGGCGCCAATTTTCAGTTTGTACGGCGCTTGACCGGTCAGGTTTAGATTGCCGTCTTTACGCTGCATCCCGCTGAACAGTTTTTTACCGGTCGCATCGGTTACTTCCAGCCAGCAATCGGCGGTAAAGTTCATCACCAGCGCGTTAGGATCGGCTACAGGTGTAGTCACACCTGCCTGATCGGTCGGCAGAGGAGCCGCTGTAGCTGGCGCTGTTGGCGCTGCGGTTGCGGTATCGACGTTAGCCTGAGAAGGGGCAACAACGGCGTTCTGTTGCGCATCAGCGGCGGGTGCCGGGGTCGCAGCAACGTCTGGCGTTGGCGCTGCGTCCGCTACCGCACCATCGTCAGGAGCCGGAGGGGTATCCTGCCCTGCTGCTGCGCTGGTATCTAACGGTACGTTCTGCGCGCCCTCTTTACCGGCATTCAGCTCAGCAGAGGATTGATCGGCCATGGTGGTGATCTCTTCCTGCTGTGCTTTATGGTTCTGCCACCACCAGGCGCCTGTCAGTCCGACAACGACAAACAGTACCAGCCAGGTAAAGGTCATTAACCAGCCGTCGCGTTTCTTACGACGTTTGCCGAGCGAGAAGCTCTGCATCGGTGCGACTTTAGCTGGTCGAATCGGAGCCTGTTTTTCCAGCCCTGGCAACAGTTCTTCTTCAGGAATATGCACCAGACGCGCATAAGAACGGATATACCCGCGCAGGAATGTTGAAGCAAGATCGGCTGGCGCCTTATCCTCTTCAATATCGCGTACCGTGGAGACCTTCAGGCAAAGTCGCTCCGCGACTGCCTGCTGGCTGAATCCGAGTTGTTCACGGGCATTGCGCAGACGAACGCCGGTGGATAGTGTTTCATTTTTGTCGTGCGTGGCTTCAGTATTCATTCGCTACAGCTGCGTAAATTTGGGTTCTGATGCCGGCGAGCCACAATGCTCACCCACACCGCGAAACATCTGGTCAGTTAACCTTCGTCAGACAGTATAAAACGGTCAGACTATCAATGACAAAACGGCGTAAACCTGAGGGCTAAACACTTGTTACGCCGTTACATACTGCCTTAAAGTCGACAAAAACGCACCGTTATTATTGACCTGACGACGACAACAAAAAACCTCATATGGCTTACGTTGCACTACGGTACAGGAATTATACCGTAGTGCGCCAACATCAAACGGTCTTAATCTCGATAGCGTCGCCCTGCATACGCTTACGCAGAGTACGCTTGGTACGGTCGATAACATCGCCCGCCAGCTGACCGCAGGCTGCATCGATGTCATCACCACGTGTTTTACGCACGATGGTAGTGAAACCATAGCTCATCAACACTTTGGAGAAACGATCGATACGGCTGTTAGAACTACGGCCATACGGCGCGCCCGGGAACGGGTTCCACGGGATCAGGTTGATCTTACACGGCGTATCTTTCAGCAGTTCTGCCAGTTGATGCGCGTGTTCAGTGCCATCATTGATGTGATCTAACATCACATACTCAATGGTTACACGACCCTGGTTAGCGTTGGACTTCTCCAGATAACGACGAACCGCGCCAAGGAATGTTTCGATATTGTACTTTTTGTTGATAGGTACAATTTCGTCACGAATTTCATCGTTCGGCGCATGCAGAGAAATCGCCAGCGCGACGTCAATCATATCACCCAGCTTATCCAGCGCAGGGACAACGCCTGAGGTGGATAGCGTGACGCGACGCTTGGACAGCCCAAAACCGAAGTCATCAAGCATGATTTCCATCGCCGGAACTACGTTGGTCAGGTTGAGCAGCGGCTCACCCATCCCCATCATCACCACGTTGGTAATAGGACGCACGCCCGTAGCCTTTACCGCACCGACGATCTTCGCCGCGCGCCAGACCTGACCAATGATCTCCGATACCCGCAGGTTACGGTTAAAGCCCTGTTGCGCCGTAGAGCAGAATTTACACTCTAATGCGCACCCGACCTGTGAAGAAACACACAGGGTCGCACGATCGTCTTCCGGGATATACACCGTTTCAACGCGCTGATCGCCAACCGCGATAGCCCATTTGATCGTACCGTCAGAAGAACGCTGCTCTTCCACCACTTCCGGGGCGCGAATTTCAGCCACTTCTTTCAGCTTGTTACGCAGCACCTTGTTGATGTCAGTCATGTCATCAAAGTTGTCGCTGCAATAGTGGTACATCCACTTCATGACCTGATCGGCACGAAACGGTTTTTCGCCCATCTCTTTGAAGAATTCGCGCATTTGCTGACGGTTCAGATCCAGCAGGTTAATTTTTCCATTTTTATTTGGAACCGCAGGAATGACGACTTCAGAGGTGTTAACTAATTCAGACATAATTTTTTCCGGCCTCGTTGTTACACGTTGTGGCCCGTGGAGGGTTAAAAAGAAACGCCCCGGCAAGCGATCTGCTCTTCCGGGGCGTTGCATTGTACAAAGTCTGGCGCAGGGATGCCACGTTTGCACGAAGCATTAGCGAAAATAATATGTAAAGGAAGATCGTAGGCCTGATAAGACGCATCAGCGTCACCATCAGGCAAAGCAGAGCCGGATGCGCAAATGCTTATCTGGCCTACCCCACGAGCTTATTAGCGAGTGCGCGGGCAAACCTCACCTTCACCAAAGAAATAGGCGATTTCGCGCGCCGCTGACTCAACGGAGTCGGAACCGTGAGTACCATTCTCGGTGAAGCTGTCAGCATAGTCTGCACGCAGAGTACCGGCCAGCGCATTCGCCGGGTTGGTTGCGCCCAGCAGATCGCGATGACGCTGTACGGCATTTTCGCTTTCCAGAACAGAAACAACGATCGGACCGGAGGTCATGAATTCAACCAGACCGTCAAAGAACGGTTTGCCATCGTGCTCAGCATAGAAGCCACGTGCCTGCTCAACGGTCAGGTGCAGCATTTTAGTGCCGACAATTTTGAACCCTGCTGCTTCAAAGCGCGCAAAGATGCTCCCAATAACGTTTTTTGCCACCGCGTTTGGTTTGATGATGGAAAAAGTACGTTCAATAGCCATGATAACCTCTGTAATGTGTTCTGTTGTTGTCTATATAGATGTACGACCTGGCGCGGATTATAAAGAGCATCCCGGCAATTGACTATTGATGAAGGTAACATTTCTTTAAAATAAGATGAACTTTAGCAACAAACAGTCACCAACTGGTCTACTGCATCGAAAATCTCACCGTCGCTACCTGACCAGCGTCATCCATCACCAGCAGTTGATAATCCCCTTTAGTCGCCAGCCGTAGCGTAAGACGACGTCCACGTTCTTCCAGCCTTTCACCGTTAAGAAACCACCAGCGTTCACCGCTCCCACCACTGGTTTGCACCGGCAATGAGGCTTGAGCAGAACCGGGTAAACGCTTCACAATCGCGCCATCACGAATGCCTGTCAACTGCAATGGCTGCGAAGCGTCTTGCCCCAGCGGCGGACACGTGGCAGAAACTGGCGGTAATCTCGCCCCACGGCGTTCTGATTCCGGTAGCCATGGCTCCAGCGGCAATGGCCAGACGATTAACGTTTGCTCGTGCGCCTGCGGGCAATCCGCCGCCACACGTTTGCCTTCATCATCCAGCCAGACAGGAAAACGAATGCCATTAACCCCTTCCTGCTCGGGCAATAATAACGTTGGCGGCTGACTGCCATCCAGTAACCAGGTTGCCAGACGGCGACGGCAGTTGCTGTCTCCTGGGGCAAGGGATTGCCCGCCCGGCCAGCACACCACGCCGCGACTCACGGAATCAGGACGTGGATCTTCCGGCTGATTGGTCCCGCGAGAGAGCAAAAGATTGTTGACCTGATTGAGCAGCGGCACGGCGCTGGCAAATCCAAACTGGCCCACCACCGGCGTTCCGTCTGGTCTGCCAGTCCAGATACCGATCACATAACGGGCGTTAACGCCAATCGCCCAGGCATCGCGATAGCCATAGCTGGTGCCCGTTTTCCACGCCAGCGGAACCACTCTGCTCAGTGCGTTATCCGGCAGCGGTTGCGCTTCGTCGGCCATAATACGGCGAATAATCCACGCCGCGCCCGCCGACATCAACGGACGTTCAAGCAGTGGGTCACCCGGCTGCAGACGCAGTTTTCCCGCTTTTCCCTTACGGGCAAAGGCGCTGTACGCTGCGGCCATATCTTCCAGCCTTGCCCCCGCGCCACCTAAAATCAGCGACAGATTCGGCGCAGCCCCTGCAGGCAGATACAGCGGTAAGCCGACGTTACGTAACGATGCGGCAAAGCGCTTCGGACCATAGGCTTCGAGCACCTGCACGGCGGGTAAATTCAACGACCTTACCAGCGCTTCGCTCATACTCACCGGGCCATGAAAACCGCTGTCAAAATTCCCCGGTCGATAATCTCCGGTTCGCCGCGGGACATCCTGCAACAACGAAGCGGGATGAATGAGTCCGTCATCCAACGCCAGACCGTAAACAAACGGCTTCAATACCGAGCCAGGCGAACGGATCGCATTCACCATATCCACATGACCAAAGCGGGAGTCGTCATTCATATCTACCGACCCCACCCAACCACGCACGCTCATATCGGTGTGATCGACCACAATCATTGCCAGCGAACTGCGTGCAGGTAAGCGCCCCTTCCAGTTCTGCGCCAGCTCTTCCAGTTGACGTTGCAATCCGGCATCAAGGGTAGTCACGATTTTATCGCTCCGGCTTTTTCCCAGCATCATGCGCGAGAATAACGGCGCTAACTGCGGCATTTGCCGGGGTGACAGCCAGACAGGCTCTTCACGCGACTCCTGTACCTGTCTGGCAGGCCAAATACCCTGGCTCGCCATACGTTCGAGTACTTTATTACGCGCCGCTTCAGCACGGTCCGGCCAGCGATCCGGACGCAGGCGACTCGGTGCCTGTGGCAAAACAGCCAGTAGCGCGGCATCGGAGTAACTCAAATGCGCGGGTGATTTACCAAGATAGGCCCAGCTTGCCGCCCCGACGCCCTGCAGCGTACCGCCAAACGGCGCACGGTTGAGATACAGTGTCAGGATGTCGCGTTTGGAGAGATGCCATTCCAGCTGCAATGCGCGCCAGAGCTGGCGAAACTTGCCGCCGAAGGTTCGCGGATGGGGATCGAGTAATCGTGCGACCTGCATGGTGAGCGTACTGCCGCCCGAAACCACACGCCCAGAGGAGAGGTCCTGCCATGCTGCGCGCAGTACTGAAAACGGATTGACGCCGGGATGCTTCCAGAACCAGCGGTCTTCATAGTTAATTAACGCCTCAAGGTAGCGGGGCGACACCTCATCAATCGTTACCGGATACCGCCAGATACCTTCGGCATCGGCAAAGCGCCAGAGTGGCGTACCATCATGTGCCACCACGACCCGTGCCGGATCGACTTCGTGCAAGGGCAGCGGCCAGATTTTATCTGCCGCCCAAACTGCCGCCACAATCAATAGCGCAACGGCTGCCAGCCAGAGCCAGCAGCCGCGTTTACCCAACCCGCGCATCATTTACGGTCTGACAATCAAAAGTCCCTCTGTCGCACCGGTCGCGCGCCACTGCGGAACATACATTGATTCCACCTGTGGGACGGGAACCTGGTAGGTCCCCGGCGTTACCGCTCGCGCCAGATAGACCAGCGTAACCGGTTGTCCTTCATTGACCGCCACCGCAGCGACAAAGCGATCGTCACGGAACTCAACGTGCTGGATATCTGCCTGCTGCATCTGATTAAGCAGATTCGCCACTTCGCTACCGCTATCCTGCAGGCTGGCACTGCCGTTGGCCAGATTCTGGTTTTCCAATTCCAGTCCTGCTGGCAGTAAGTCAACCACCAGCGCATCCGGCACGTTCTGGCTGGCTTTCACCTCCAGCCAGACCAGCACCAGCTCGCCGCTGCGCAGCGAATCCAGTGATTTACTGTTTCCGTCGAGCCCCAGGATTTGACGCTCAATATGCAGAACGTTGCTGGCAGGCGTCGGTGAGGTTTGCGGATAACCGCTCACATCCAGACGCAGCCACAGCGGTTGATTACCGGTATTGGTGACGCTCAGCGTAGACAGCGCATCGGCATCCAGATTACGCGTCTGTGATTTCTCCCCGGCTAACGGTTGCTCCGAGAGTGACGTTTGCGCCTGCCATGTGCCTGGCAAGTCCTGTAACGTACGGGCGGCAAGGAACAACGCATTATTTTCCTGAGTCGAGAGCCAGCGCAGCCCAAAGGCCTGTTCTGACAACGTGTTCAGCAGCGTATTCTGCACGTCAGGTTTGAGCTTGTTCTCTTCGAGCAAGGCCAGCATTAGCGCGTTGTCGCGTAACGCACTGCCGTAATCCGCCATCCACTGTTGCGTATCGCGGCGCGGCGTATTCAGCGCCAGCGTCAACGCCTGTTCACTGCGGTTAGCATCGCCCATATTTTTCAGCGCGATTCCCAGTTGTAACAGCGGTAAACCAGAGGCCGCTTGCGCACGACGCTCCCAGATCTCACGCAATGCGCCGAGCGGGGCTTTTTGCTGACGCGCCAGAACCAACGCGGCGTAGGCTTGTACGGCAAACCGGCTTGCTGAAGAGTCGTCGGTATAGCGAATCGACAACATTCCTGGATCCTGCAAATAGCGCAGCAGCCGTTCGTTGCCACGGTTAATGACCTCTACCGGGACGCTGTAGCCCTGTTCATTTGCCCGAACGAGGAAATCCATGACATACGCGGTCAGCCAGTACTCTTCCGACCCGTTTTTATCCCACAGCGCGAAACCGCCGTTATCACGCTGCATCTGCACTAAACGAGAAATCCCAATATCGACTGCCGCGCGGCGTTTTTCATCGCTGTCACCCACAATACCTAACGCCTTCAATTGCGCAGCGTTAGTGTATAAGGATGGGAACAACCCGCTCGCAGTTTGCTCCAGGCAGCCGTAAGGGTAAGCCTTCAGTTCGCGGATATAACGCGCCAGATTTAGCGGCGGCTTACCGCTGAACAGCAGTTGTCCCTGCATCGT
This sequence comes from Citrobacter sp. wls757, assembly GCF_005280935.1. NCBI lineage: Bacteria > Pseudomonadati > Pseudomonadota > Gammaproteobacteria > Enterobacterales > Enterobacteriaceae > Citrobacter > Citrobacter sp. wls757. The sequence goes on from NZ_SZWU01000072.1 coordinate 109,548, forward strand.
TGCAGGGGAGAAATTGGTCAGTTCTTCGCCCGGAAGCTGCCAGGTTGCGCCCGGCTGAAGTGCGACACCGTTATTAACGGTTTGCGCCGGGAACGCCGGACGCACGCCAATCTTCCACTGTTTATGCTGAACTGGCAGCGTTTCACCCGGTAAAGTCAGACCGCTAATTTCTGCCTGAATTTCGCCATCGCCAAACCCCTCCCGCGAACGCACCGGAATAAACAACGTAGTCCGTACGCCTGGTGCCAGATTCAATGGAGCAGGATCTTGTCCCATCAGTTCCAGTAAACCGCTGGCCGCGAGCTTAATATTCAGTGTTTGCGGTTTGTCAGTCAGGTTAGTAACGTCCAGCGTCAGTCGCGAGGTATCGCCTCCCGCCAGAAAACGCGGCATATTCAGTTCAGCAATTACCGGCGCGGCAACAATCACCTTGCTTTCACTGCTGCCAAAGTCATCCGCCGTCCAGGCCTGTGCCATTATCCGTAGCTCGCCGTTGAAATCACCAATCGGTAGCGTCACCGTACCTTCGCCCTGCTCGTTGAGCGTGACCGGCAGCGCCTGTTGCGCCACGATATTGACGTGATTGACCGGTGGCTTACCGCCGCGTTTTAATTCATCGCCATCACCACCAAAACGCAGCGCCGCCAGCCGCCCTTGCCCTTCGATCACCTGGCCGTAAATATCATAAATATCCGCGCCATAGCGTTTTTGTCCGAAAAATGCCTGCCACGGATCTGGCGTGGCGTAATCGGTAATGTTCAACACCCCGCTATCAACGGCAGAGACCAGCACGTTGACCTGTTTTGGTACGCCGCCATTTTTGACGCTGGCTTTAATCTTGACGGTCAACGACTGGTTTGGACGTATTTTCGCTGGGTTTTCCAGCGCCAGCGCCAGACGACGGTTTTCATCACCTAACGGCAAATGCAGTAAACCAACCGCCCGTTTTGGCGTGGCCGAACGGGACTTGTCGCCAGGACGAACCACCAGCGCACTGAGATACAAATCGTGGCGATTCCAGGTTTTATCAATCGGGATGGAGATATCGAGACCATCCGCCGGTACGTCTATTTCTTGCCACCACAGCGGGCCTTCGCTGGATTCCACCATCGCATAACCTTTGCCAGCAGCGGGAGCGGCAACGTGCAGCTTCATGGTATCGCCAGGACGGTAGCTGGGTTTGTCCAGTTTCAGAGTCACGCGATCGGGACGCACGGCCCCACTGCCGTCGCTGTTATCCTGCCAGCTATAACCTGCCCAGAAGCGTACGCTGCTCACCGCATCATTCGGGGCTTTCACTTCCAGACGATAGGCACCCCACTCAACCGGGAAGCTGACTTTACCGGTTTCATCGGCCTTAAGATCCAGAGTCTGCTCACCTTCAACCAGATCCTTTTGATCGAACTGTGATTGCCAGCCCTCGCCTTCAGACCAGTTCCAGTAATAATCCCGGCGCTCGCGGATCAAACGCACCTGCAAACCGGACACCGCTTTTTTCTCGCCCTGCGCATCGGCATAAACAATGTCGAAAGCGGCGTTGCTGTTTTCATCAACGATAGGCTGATTCACGGTGGTATCAGTGCGGTAGTCATAGACGGCTTTTGCCGCAAACTGCGGACGAATACCCGGCAGCGTGTCCGCAGGCCAGATGGCTTGTTCAGCCCGACGCGTCACCGGGCGGCCACCTGACTCCAGCAGGCTGGCTTGCAGGATCACCTGTAACGGGGAATGCGTCTCCTGCCATTGGCTGTTGGTGGTCACTTCGCCGCGACCGTGTTCATCCAGCGTAAGCTGAACTTCATCGAGGCTGCGGGACAGGTTTTCTTCGGCAATATTACCAAACTGGAACCCCGGCAATGCCTGCACCGCTTCGCGCAGCGGGCGCAGGAAAAGCTGCCCTTGCAGAACATTGCCATTAGCGGGCGCGCCGTACAGGTAGTAGCCCACTACCGAGAACTTCACTTCATCAGCCGGAGCCACGGGAATCTTATTAGCGGAGAGATTGAGCGCCATCCGCTCAGGCATAAAATCTTCGACGTGGAAATCCCACATCCGTGACTGGTTGTCGCCCGTATTAGCACGAATATGCCACATACCGGTTGGTGCGTTGGTGTCCAGCGGCCAGCTAAAGCGGTACAGACCGTTCTCCGGCTGGCTAACCACCGAACGTAACACTTGCCCGTCGGGCTTCACGACCTCCAGCTTCACCGGCTGGTCGGGCAACGTTTTGCCGTCGCTGTCACGCAGTAATCCGTTGAGGATCACCGTTTCGCCAGGACGATAGAGGTCACGGGGACCAAACATAAAGAACTGTTTGCTGTATCCCGGTGCACCGGCAATATCAAATTCAGCCAGATCCAACGCCGGGAGTTTCAAATCCAGCAGCGTGGTTTGCCCGTCTTTGCGGGCCAGCAATAAAGCCGCGTCTTTATCAGTCTCCAGTTTGACATGACCCTGCGCGTCGCTGGTAGCCTGCGCCAACGTCTGTCCTTTTTCGTTGAGTAAGGTGACCTCTATACCCTGCTGCGCAGCGCCGTTTTCCAGACTCTGCGTAAAGACATCAAGTTGATTATGGTAACGGTGCGCAGACACACCAATATCGCTGAGCGTGAACAGCGTAGCGGCATTACTGTAGTTGTATTGTCCAGCCTGATTCATCACCGCGATGTAAACACCTGCTTGCTGCAACGGCTTGATATCGCTCAGCGGCAGCAGCAGCTTCTCACGGGTGTTACGCGCAGGATTGAGGTCAAAGCGTCCGGTATACACCAGTTCCGCCATTTTCAATAGATTGTCAGATTCCCAGTTCGTCAACGAATTGCGGTATTCCCACTGGCTGACAAATGCGCCGAGCGATTCAGGCTTCACACGAAAGAAGTTCACATCCACGCTGTTAACGTTGAGGGCCATTACCGGCAGGCCTTCAATTACTTTTCCCGGCAACAGCGAGCCGCGACTGGCAAACCCAACGCTTGGCTGTACATCGCGGGTGGTAATGTTTTTTTCATAATCAATAGCGAACGTCGCTTTATTCAGCGCCAGCAAATCACGCTCAATGGTCACCACCAGTTCCCGGTTAGGTTCCAGATGGCGTAAGCGCAGCTCTTTCAGATTTGGCGCCAGCTCCCAGGCACCATCCACTTTGCCGCTTTTTTTATCAACAACGTGCACGACGCGGGAAAAATCTTGTTCTGGATCGAGGGGAATGGAGAAGGTCAAAACGAGTGTTGCCGCACCGTCGAGCTGGACCTCTGAGGCATCCAGCAGCGTCAGCGACTTGCCCTGGCTTTGTTGCACCAGCTTTTGTAATTGGGCCTTGTCTTTTACTGGCGCAGTCTGGGGAGCTGGCGAGTCAGGTTTCGCAGCCGTCGGTGATTTTTCGTTATTATTATCGCACCCGACCAGTGCCAGCATCAGCATGCAGGCCGCTACGCGTAAATGTTTCATTTTTCATCCCTGGCCGTAGTGGCCCGTTAGCTACGTAGAACAACTATTATGCGTCAGATTTCCGGCTGTGGAAGTCAGTAACTGAACAACGTTGTCTTAATTTAAGTGATTAATGTGGATTCACCTGACAAATCAGCCTGTTTTACTTGTCGCTTTACGGTAAACATCCGACAATTTGCCAAAACCTGGTAAAAATGGAGATGCCTATGACCACCGCCTTCTTTGTCGCTGCCGACTGGCTTGCCGAACACATTGACGACCCGGAAATACAAATTCTTGATGCCCGGATGGCACCTCCAGGACAGGAAGATCGCGATGTTGGCGAGGAGTATCGTGCGGGCCATATTCCTGGCGCAGTATTTTTTGATATTGAAGCGCTTTCCGATCATACCTCACCGCTACCGCATATGATGCCACGCCCCGAAGCCTTTGCCGTTGCGATGCGCGAGCTAGGCGTTGATCAGGATAAGCATCTGGTTATCTACGATGACGGTAATCTGTTTTCCGCGCCACGCGCATGGTGGATGCTGCGGACATTTGGCGTCGAAAATGTCTCCATTCTGGCGGGCGGTCTGGCAGGCTGGAAGCGCGATGAGCTAATGCTCAAGGAAGGCGATGAGGATTTACCTGAAGGTGAATTTAACGTGGCCTTTACGCCTGACGCAGTTGTGCGCGTTACCGATGTACTGCTGGCCAGTCATGAAAAAACGGCGCAGATCGTCGATGCCCGTCCGGCTGCGCGTTTTAATGGCGAAGTTGACGAGCCGCGTCCTGGTCTGAAACGTGGTCATGTGCCGGGTGCGCTTAACGTACCGTGGACAGAACTGGTTCGTGACGGCGAACTGAAAACCACCGATGAGCTGGATGCTATTTTCTTCAGCCACGGCGTGAGCTTTGACCGCCCTATTATCGCCAGCTGCGGCTCCGGCGTAACGGCTGCCGTCGTCGTGCTGGCACTTGCCACGCTGGGCGTTTCTGACGTCGCATTGTATGACGGCGCATGGAGCGAATGGGGAGCGCGCAACGATTTACCGGTAGAACCGCAATTATAAAGCTGGAAAAGCCGGATAGCGCTTCGCTTATCCGGCCTTGTATTATCCTCTCTGTGCA
>NZ_SZWU01000042.1:0-20497 GCF_005280935.1 Citrobacter sp. wls757
AACCCCGTAGGCCGGACAAGACGAAATCGCTACTGCAATTGAGCGGCAACCAACGGCCAGCGGGTGTCAAAATCATCCGTTGGGCGGTATTTAAATTCGCTACGCACAAACCGGGACAGCATACCTTCGCAGAAAGCCAGTAACTGGCTGGCCAGCAGCGTTTCATCCACGGTGTAGCCTTCACCTTCACGCATTCTTTTTTCTCGCAGAACCTGGCGCAACTGCGCTTCAATGCGCTCAAAAAGTTGGTTAATGCGACCTTGCAGACGGTCTTGCTCGAACATCAATGCGTGTCCGGTCAGAATTCGTGTCAGGCCTGGATTACGCTCACCAAACCCTAAAATCAGCAGAACGATCAGACGCAGACGCGTGTTGGTGTCTTTTTCATCTTTCAAAATCAGATTGATACGCGTAATCAGACTATCTTCGATAAACTCAATCAGGCTATCGAACATACGGGTCTTGCTGGGGAAATGGCGATACAATGCCGCTTCGGATACGCCAACTGAGGCTGCCAGCTTTGCTGTGGTGATGCGTTGGCTACCATCGCTGGACTCAAGCATCAGTGCCAGAGACTGAAGTATTTCTTCGCGACGATTCCTTTTCGCAGTTTGCTTTTCTACCATGTTACAAAATACCCCTGAAAATAAGCTCTTGCCAGGCAGGCATCCACACAGCGACCGCAAACTGTTGTTTGCGGTGTGTTATTGCGTTATTACGCTATGGGATACTTTTCTGCGGGTTACTTGCGCCCGGAATGGCCGAAGCCACCTTCGCCACGATCGGTGGCTTCAAACTCTTCCACCAGATTAAATTCAGCCTGCACGACCGGTACAAATACCATCTGCGCGATACGTTCGCCCGGCTCAATAGTGAAGCTGTCCTGACCACGGTTCCAGACGGACACCATCAGTTGTCCCTGGTAGTCGGAATCAATCAAACCAACCAGATTGCCCAGCACGATACCGTGCTTATGGCCCAGTCCGGAGCGCGGGAGCATTACCGCTGCCAGAGAAGGATCGGCAATGTGGATAGCTAACCCGGTTGGCACCAGCGTTGTTGCGCCCGGCGCCAGCTCTACGGCGTCATCAAGACAAGCACGCAGGTCAAGTCCGGCAGAACCAGAAGTGGCGTACGTCGGGAGCGGAAATTGTTGCCCTACGCGCGGGTCCAGAATCTTAACGTCGATTTTTTTCATCATAACGGGTCACGATCTCGTCGAGTAATAATTGGCCCAGGAGTTCTTTACGCTCAAGCGGTAAGACTTTGTCTCCATCCTGCCAAAAAAGGTGTAATGCGTTGCTATCGCTGTTAAACCCTTGAGTTGACAGCGAAACGTCGTTCGCACAGATCACATCAAGGTTTTTGCGGATGCGTTTTTGCCGGGCATATTCTTCCACATTATTTGTTTCGGCGGCAAACCCAACGACAAAAGGACGGTTAACATCCAGTGCGGCAACACCGGCGATAATGTCCGGATTTTTGACCATTTTTACTGTTAATTCATCGCCCTGCGTCGCTTGTTTTTTTATTTTTTCGTGGGCGACAGTTTCAGCGCGATAATCAGCGACTGCAGCGCAGCCGATAAAAATATGCTGTTGTTGCACCGTAGACTGCACAGCGGCTTCCATTTCCAGCGCGGTCATCACATCAACCCGTTGAACAAATGGTGGTGTGGATAACGAAACCGGACCCGATACCAGTGTGACGTTTGCCCCGCGCTTTGCGGCAGCGGCCGCGATCGCAAACCCCATCTTCCCGGAACTGTGGTTGGAAATATAACGCACGGGATCAAGCGGTTCACGCGTCGGACCCGCCGTAATCATGATGTTGAGATGTTGCAGATCGTTGACAGGTGAAAAATGTTCTGCCGCCATATCCACAATCGTTAACGGATCCAGCATACGTCCAGGGCCGATATCACCACATGCCTGACTACCGCTGTCAGGACCCCAAATGAGCAAACCGCGTGAGGCAAGAATACCCAGATTGTGCTGGGTCGCGGCAGCGCGGTACATCTGCTGGTTCATGGCTGGCAGTACAGCAACAGGAGCAGGCGTTGCCAGACAAATCGTTGACACCAGGTCGTTGGCCATACCTGCGGCGACACGAGCAATCAGGTCTGCTGTAGCGGGTGCCAGGATGACCAAATCGGCCCATTTTCCCAGCTCAATGTGGCCCATCGCGGCTTCGGCTGCGGGGTCAAGCAGGCTGTCGGAAACGGGATAACCTGAAACCGCCTGTAAACTCAGGGGAGTAATAAATGCTTTTGCCGCTTCGGTCATCGCCACGCGGACGTCAGCGCCGCGTTCCCGTAAACGACGCACCAGCTCAGGGGTCTTGTACGCAGCAATACCGCCACTGACGCCAAGTACGATTTTTTTACCGGCCAGGCTCATCATGATCTTTCCTGTTGGATTTCACCAGAAGGCGGATATTTTATCACAATCCGCAATTTGTCGTGCTTTTGACCGTGCTCCACTTTGCGAGGCGCTACGAAGAAGTGAAAACAGTACGTCGATTCACCGTCGGTGTTATGCCACTATGCGGACGCGAGAGGAGGGAGAAGCATGGAAAATACAGGAAGTATGATGCCCCGGGAAAAGCTATTGGCGCAGGGGGCCAGTTCTCTGACCGATGTTGAGCTTTTGGCTCTTTTTTTACGTACCGGCCTGCAGGGTAAAGATGTGCTTACGCTGGCGAAAGAGATGCTTCAGCATTTTGAGTCGCTGTATGGCCTGCTGTCTGCTGATTACATGGATTTTAGCTATGTTCAGGGAATCGGTATCGCGAAGTACGCACAGTTGAAGGGGATTGCAGAGCTGGCAAGACGCTACTACAACGTGCGAGTGATAGAGGAGCGTGCTCTACTTAGTCCTGAAATGGCGCGTGAATTTCTGCAAAGCCAGCTTTCGCAAGAGGAACGCGAGATCTTTCTGGTGATCTTTATGGATTCTCAACATCGCGTGATTAAACACAGCAAACTTTTTTCCGGTACGCTTAGCCATGTCGAGGTGCATCCGAGAGAAATTGTCCGTGAAGCGATAAAAATGAATGCTTCTGCGGTGATCCTTGCGCATAATCACCCTTCGGGGTGTGCAGAGCCGAGTAAAGCAGATAAACTCATCACCGAGCGTGTTGTGAAATGCTGTCAGTTCATGGATATCCGGGTGCTTGATCATCTGGTCATTGGGCGCGGAGAGTACGTTTCTTTTGCGGAACGCGGTTGGATTTAACGCACTTTACGCGATCCATCGGGATCTTTGTCTGTTCGGGACTTGAGCACATCGCTGACTCAGCGTATACTACGCCACCTTTGAGAATCTCGGGTTTGGCATTTGGGCCTGGCAATCGAGAGTTCGCAAATACGCAAAATCATTCTTGTTGCGTCCAATGACGAGGCAACATTGAAAGATTAAGTGTATTGAACTGCGATAACCGGGCTGAGAAGCCTGACGAGGCGCCAATACCCCATACGAAGCTCGAGCTAATTTGATTTTTGGAGAATAGACATGTCCCGAGTCTGCCAAGTTACTGGCAAGCGTCCGGTGACCGGTAACAACCGTTCCCACGCACTGAACGCGACTAAACGCCGTTTCCTGCCTAACCTGCACTCTCACCGTTTTTGGGTTGAGAGCGAGAAGCGTTTTGTCACCCTGCGTGTATCTGCTAAAGGTATGCGTGTTATTGATAAGAAAGGCATCGAAACAGTTCTGTCTGAACTGCGTGCCCGTGGCGAAAAGTACTAAGTACTAAGAGGAAATAAATCATGGCTAAAGGTATTCGTGAGAAAATCAAGCTGGTTTCTTCTGCTGGTACTGGTCACTTCTATACCACTACGAAGAACAAACGTACTAAGCCGGAAAAACTGGAACTGAAAAAGTTCGATCCAGTTGTTCGTCAGCACGTTTTATACAAAGAAGCGAAAATCAAATAATTTTCGTTTTGATGTAAAGAAAAACCCTGCCTCGGCGGGGTTTTTTGTTTTCTGGCCGTCCCCATATTAATGAGACCTGACATACCGCCGGAGATACTATGCCTGAATTACCTGAAGTCGAAACCAGCCGCCGTGGTATTGAGCCGCATCTGGTGGGGGCAACGATTATGCACGCGACGGTGCGTAACGGTCGTTTGCGTTGGCCAGTATCTGAGGAAATCTATCGTCTGAGTGATCAACCTGTCCTCAGCGTACAGCGGCGCGCGAAATACCTGCTGCTAGAACTGGCGGATGGCTGGATAATCATTCATCTGGGGATGTCGGGTAGCTTGCGTATCCTTCCTGAAGAGCTTCCGGCAGACAAGCACGACCACGTTGACTTAGTGATGAGCAACGGCAAAGTTCTGCGTTATACCGATCCCCGCCGCTTTGGCGCCTGGCTGTGGACTAAAGAACTGGATGGACATAATGTCCTCGCTCATCTTGGCCCTGAGCCGCTGAGCGACGATTTCAACGCCAATTATCTACAGCAGAAATGTTCGAAGAAGAAAACGGCGATTAAACCCTGGCTGATGGATAACAAGCTGGTGGTGGGTGTGGGTAATATCTACGCCAGCGAGTCGCTATTTGCGGCTGGGATTCATCCTGACCGTCTTGCGTCATCGCTGTCGAAAGATGAGTGTGAATTGCTGGTACGCGTTATCAAGGCGGTGTTGCTGCGTTCTATCGAGCAGGGTGGGACGACGCTGAAGGACTTTCTGCAAAGTGACGGTAAGCCTGGCTATTTTGCCCAGGAGCTGCAGGTCTATGGGAGAGAAGGTGAACCGTGTCGTGCATGCGGCGCACCGATTGTTGCGACAAAACACGCCCAGCGTACAACGTTCTATTGCCGTCGCTGTCAGAAATAGTTTCATTGCTGGCCGGATGCTGCATCCGGCCAGGCGCATTACTTCAGTTTACTCATTAACGCCTGATGGACGTTTTCCGGCAAAAAGTGCGTCACGTCACCTTGGTGGCGGGCAACTTCTTTCACCAGTGACGATGAGATAAATGACCACTCTTTAGATGGCATCAGAAAAACGCTTTCCAGCTGTGGCATGAGGTGGCGGTTCATATGGGCCAGCTGCATTTCATACTCAAAATCGGCTACCGCGCGCAGGCCACGGATCAGAATGTTCGCCTGATTATCACGGGCAAAGTTTGCCATCAGATCGCTGAATCCCAGCACTTCCACATTGCCAAGATGCGCCGTTGCCTGTTGTGCCAGCTCAACGCGCTCTTCCAGAGTAAACATCGGCTTTTTACTGGGACTTGCGGCTATTGCCAGAATCACGTGATCAAACATGCTTGTCGCACGCGTCACGATATCGAGGTGGCCGTTAGTAATAGGATCAAAGGTTCCTGGATAAATCGCCCGTTTTTGCATGACTTGCCTCAATGCGTTTTGGGTGGCAGGTAAGGTTCCAGCAGTTGCAGAAGACGCTGTAGCGCGCCCTGATTTTGATACAGAACTTCAACTGCGTGACGGCCATAAAAATTACGATAATCTGCATCGGTCAGTAAGGAAGAGACCTCTTTCACCAGCGTAGTTGCGTCGGTGACGGTGATCAATCCGCTTGCCTGTTCGAGACGGGCGCAAATATCTTTAAAATTAAACGTATGTGGTCCCATCAACACCGGAATAGCATGCGCAGCCGCTTCCAGCGGGTTGTGTCCACCACGTTCAACCAGTGAACCGCCGACAAAAGCAAGGTCGGCAATGCCATACAGCAACATCAGCTCACCCATGGTATCGCCGATCACAACCTGAGTACCTGATGATGGAACTTCACCCGAAGAACGAGTGGTATAGCTTAGTCCAGCCTGGCGTACGAGGTTAATGGCATCCGGGAACCGTTCAGGATGTCTGGGAACCAGAATCAATAAAAGATTCGGGAACTGATTTAATAACGCCTGATGAGCGGCAATGATGATGCTTTCTTCACCGTCGTGGGTGCTGGTTGCAATCCATACCGGGCGGTGAGGCGCCCATTGACGACGTAATGTCACCGCTTTTGCGGCCAGTTGTGGTGTGACGGATATATCAAACTTCAGGCTGCCAGTAACGGTGACCTGATTGCTTCTGGCGCCAAGCGTAATAAAACGTGCGCCATCTTCTTCGTTTTGTGCGGCAATCAACGTAATTCGACGCAGTAGTCTGCCAACAAATTTACCTAATTTCGCATAACCAGCGGCTGAACGAGCAGAAAGCCGTGCGTTGGCAATGACCAAAGGAATGTGGCGCTTATGGAGTGCCGCGATCAGATTTGGCCACAGCTCGGTTTCCATAATTAACACCAGTTTGGGGTCAACTTTATTCAGAAAACGGTTCAGGGCATCCGGTAAATCGTATGGTAAATAAATGTGCTGAACGTCAGTGCCAAAAGCAGATTGTACGCGCTCGGAACCGGTTGGCGTCATGGTGGTTACCGTGATCGGCAAGTCGGGATAACGATGTCGCAGAGCGCGAACTAATGGGATTGCAGCCAGCGTTTCGCCCACAGAAACCGAATGAAGCATGATGCCGCCAGGTTTTAGCGGGCGGCGATAAAAGCCGTAGCGTTCGCCCCAGCGTTTACGGTAGGCCGGAGCCTTACGTCCGCGCACCCAAAGCCGTATCCAGATCAAAGGCTGAATAAGGTAGAAAAGGGCGGTGTAAAGCAATTCGAGCATAATGGTAGCTGACTTATGAATGTGCTGGGGATTCTATGTATTTAACTATGGCTTTACCATCATTTTTATCCAGGTTGTATCAAAACGATGGAATTGATGAGGGACCGATTTCGCTGATGGCTATTTCAAAAATACACATGGCCGCATTTATATGTCTTAACCTCTTGTGCGGTGTACGTTTTCTGATGAACTGGTTTCTTTTTTTATCTATATGTTTTTCATGGCTTATTTTGTATTTTGTTTAAAAAATATTCATTTCGGAATGCGTGATAATAAATGATATACTACTGCGCAATTTCAGGTAGCTAGCGGGCAGAAACGTTTCGAAAGCTCAGAAAGTCATCTTTGGATGCTTTAGGCAAGGATTACACGATTCTGATGCTTCAAACCTGACATGCCTGGCGACGCGATGCGGATATTAATGCATGAATATTGCTTTTTGTTTGTACAAGTATTTTCCCTATGGTGGGTTACAACGTGATTTCTTGCGGGTAGCGCAGACGGTTGCTTCTCGTGGCCATCATGTTCAGGTATTTACCCAGTCATGGCAGGGCGAGCGTCCGAAAGGGCTGGAGATTATACTCGTCCCCGTCACATCCAGAACGAATCATGGGAAAAACGAGCAATATTATCAGTGGGTTCAGAATTATTTAACTCAACATCCCGTCGATCGTGTCGTTGGTTTTAATAAAATGCCTGGGTTGGATGTGTATTACGCTGCGGACGTTTGCTATGCAGAAAAGGTCGCCCGCGAGAAAGGCTTTTTCTACAAATTGACGCGCAGGTACCGACACTATTCTGCATTTGAAAAAGCCGTATTTCAGCAGGGTGCCGGCACTACGCTTTTGATGTTAACCGATAAGCAAATTGGTGACTTCAAACATCATTACCAAACTGAGAGTCAGCGTTTTTGTATCCTGCCACCAGGAATTTATCCTGACCGAAAGTACAGCCAACAACCTGAAAACAGCCGGCAGGTTGTCAGAGAAAAAAACGGTATTGGTCTCGATCAGTACTTACTCTTACAGGTAGGTTCCGATTTCAAACGCAAAGGCGTGCCAAGAACATTACAGGCGTTGGCTTCTTTGCCTGATGTCATCCGCCACCGCACGCGATTGATGGTTGTTGGTCAGGATAAGGCCGATCGCTATCGCGCTCAGGCTCGTCAATTGGGGGTTGAAGAACAAGTGCAGTTCTTCTCGGGGCGAGACGATGTCGCAGAATTGATGTCTGCTGCTGATTTATTACTTCACCCCGCTGTACAGGAAGCTGCCGGTATTGTCTTGCTAGAAGCTGTAGTTGCCGGGCTACCGGTATTAACTACCGAAGTTTGCGGCTATGCGGGTTATATCAACGCCGCACAATGTGGGGTGGTGATTCCTGAACCTTTTGAGCAGGAAAATCTGAATACAGCACTTTTCGATGCGCTGCAAAATAATGAGCAGAGAAGTCGTTGGGCCGGGAACGCGCGGCATTTTGCTGATACAGAAGATCTCTACAGCCTGGCAGATAAAGCTGCAGATATCATTTTAGGTCCTAAGAATGATTGAATTAAAAGAACCATTTGCCACGCAGTGGCAAGGAAAAGACCCGTTTACTGAAGTCACTAAGCTGGATGGTGAGGTTTTTCGCGCTCTGGAAACACGGCGTACCCTACGTTTTGAGATGATGGGAAAGGGTTATTTTCTTAAATATCATCATGGAACCACGCTTAAAGAAGTGGTGAAGAACCTTATATCTCTGCGTATGCCTGTACTGGGTGCCGACCGTGAGTGGCTGGCGATTCACCGCTTAAAAGAACTGAATGTTGATACTATGACAGGGGTTGCATTTGGTCAAAAAGGTCTGAATCCGTTAGAGCGAACCTCGTTTATCATCACTGAGGACCTTTCTCCCGCCATCAGCCTTGAAGATTTTTGTGCCGGGTGGGGAGTTGAGCGTCCTGATTTTGTATTAAAACGGACCATTATTACCCGTGTGGCAGAAATGGTGGGTAAAATGCATCGGGGTGGAGTAAATCATCGGGATTGCTATATTTGCCATTTTTTACTCCAACAACCGATGCCAGAAAATATTGCGGATATCAAACTTTCCGTAATCGATCTGCATCGTGCACAAATTCGTCAACATGTACCGCGCCGCTGGCGAGACAAGGACTTGATCGGACTCTACTTCTCTTCACTTGAGATCGGTCTGACGTCCAGAGATATCTACCGTTTTTTACGTGTCTATTTTTCGATGCCACTTCGTGAAATCTTTCGTCAGGAAGTCAGGTTGTTTGAACAGGCTGTCACAAAAGCGCAAAAAATAAGACGAAGAACAATAAGAAAAGCGCTATAAATCACATATAAAGTTTGAGGCCATTTTATTATGAACATTGATTTCCAGAAGCTAGTTATTCAAAAACACGTCATAGACAGCTCTACGCATGAGAAGAGTAAAAAACTAAGTGTTGCGTATGGTGTCGACCGTAATTTTTTATTTGGTTCTGGCATTTCAATGACCTCAGTATTAGTGAATAACCCTGATATTGATATTCACTTTTATATAGCAACAGACTATATAGATGACGATTATCTGGAGAGTGTAAAACGCCTGACCCAAATGTATAGTACGACTGTGACGGTTCTTGTGTTCGATAACGCGGTATTTCGTGAACTACCGAGTACGAAATCATGGACTTATGCGATGTACTATCGTTATCTTGCATTTGAATATTTAAGTACGGAGCTAAGCTCTGTACTGTATCTTGATGCCGATGTTATCTGTAAAGGTTCATTGCAAGAGCTTACGGAGATTAATTTCTGTGGGGAATATGCGGCTGTCATCAATGATATCGATGATGTGCGTATTAAATCCGGCAACAGGCTCGGCATTCCTGAACTGAGTAACGGTTACTTTAACTCTGGCGTGGTATTTGCCAATCTCGAAGTGTGGCGTGAACAGCAGTTGTTGACTAAAGCATTTTCCATTTTAGACAAACGTCAAAAAGAGCTTCTTTATTTTGATCAGGATGTGCTGAACATCTTGTTTGTCGGTAATGTTATTTTCCTGAGAAGAGATTTTAACTGTATTTATGGTGTGGATCAGGAATTGAAAAATAAGAATGATAAACTATATCAGAATTTCATCACCGATAATACGGTATTAATACACTATGTCGGTGTTACTAAGCCATGGCATTCATGGGCCAAATACCCGGTAGCCAAGTTTTTTATAGATGCCTATAAAAAATCAGCATGGGCGGAAAAATCTTTATTAAATGCAAATACGGCAAAACTATATAAACGCAAGTCACGGCATGAAAGGGCACAACGTAAATATATCCGTTCGGTGCTTAGTCATGTAATGTATATAAAAAATAAACTACATAACGCACGGTCACACTAGTTAGTTGTGCATATAATTGTCAGATAGCATATTGAAAAGGTGTAGTACATGAATTTTGATTGTCATCAGTCTATCAAGGATACCATTGAGTTCTTTGGTGCTCCAAAAGAACAAAAACCACAGCTCAATATCGCCTGGGGTGTTGATCAGAACTTTATGTTTGGCGCGGCGGTTTCGATGTCGTCCGTTTTACTACATAATCAAGATATCAATATTCATTTTCATCTTTTTACTGATTATATTGACTCAGACTATCAGCAAAAATTAGAAATATTAGCAAAGCAGTATTCAACGAATATAACTGTTTATGTGATGAATGCTGAAGGATTAAAGGTTTTGCCATGCGGGAATGCGTGGTCTTATGCGACCTATTTTAGGTTTATTGCATTTGAGTATCTTAGTGAAAAAATTGATAATTTATTATATATAGATGCCGATGTGGTATGTAAAGGGTCGTTGATTGAATTAACAAAAATTCAGTTTGAGCATCATGTGGCTGCAGTTATTCAAGATATTGATGACAGTCGTTCATATGCTGCCACTCGACTTAACGTTCCGGAATTTGTTGAGCAATATTTTAATGCTGGTGTTATTTTTGCTAATTTAAAGAAGTGGAAGGAACACCAGTTTTTCGCTAAAGCATTTTCTATTCTGTTGGACAAAACCAAGAAATTTGCGTTTCTTGATCAGGATGTTTTGAATATTATGTTTTTAGGGAAAACCATTTTTCTACCTAGAATCTACGATGCAATATATGGCATTAAACAAGAGTTAAAGAGTAAAGACACTTCTCGATATAAAGAATACATCACCAATGACACTATTCTTATTCATTATGTTGGTGTAACTAAACCCTGGAATTCATGGGCTAACTATCCTTCAGCACAGTACTTTGTTGAAGCCTGGAAGGCTTCTCCGTGGGCGACAGTTCCACTGCTACCTGCCAGAACGCCAAAACAGTACAAAAAGAAGTCACGCCATGAAAGGTTACAAGGGAAGTATTTCGCCTCAGTAATCAGTTATATTGGTTATTTGCGTGAAAAATTAAAAAAATAATAAAAAACTCCCGTAAGGGAGTTTTTTATTAACGTAATTTAGTCTTAAGGTATTTCATATACCATTTGAGAGAGGCATAGTAATTTCCCTTTTGGGCTTCCTGACGTGAGTAAACACGATAATCAGTAGGCCTCATACGTGGAGCATAAGACCGTAGTTCAGTATTTCGCCATGGCGTGAAATGATGGTAGAAAAGATAAAGTTGCTGTGAAAGCCCAGTGTGTTCTTTATACCAGGGTTTCCTTCCACCGGTGAAATGGATAATACGTGGTAGAGTATCTTTTTGAAAAAAGAAGGTCTCTTTCTGTTGTTCAGTAAACCAGTTAAATAAAAAATTCCATTTGTTATCAATAAATTTAACATTGCCATTAATAGCAATATTCAGAGCATCTTGATCCGGATAAGGGAGATTTTTTGACCCGATCGAACAATATTTGGTTGGCTTTTATTTCAATATTATGTTCAGTCCATTTTTTGATATTAATATACATAAATCCGGAGTTGAAATAAAAATCTGTCGTTAAATTTAATCGTTTCGCATTTTTGTTGCTACTATTATCAAGCGAATCATGACTGACGGCACAAATAACTTCACTAATGTCAATGTTATTAATTTCATGAATGCTGTCGAAGCACAGTGTGTCTGCATCTAAATAGATAAAAGACTCTACCTTATCCCTAAGCAGTCGTGGGACCGCTAATCGCATATAGATTGAACGGTTCAGGTGTTTGATTGCAAAGTCATTGTTATACTTTTCAATCTCTTCCTTATCGATATTGATAACCTGAATTTTATCACTGGTAGAACGCAGTTTATTGATTTCTTCATCTGTAACGTCATAGACAAAGACGAAGAATGACAGATCTTGCCCCGGGTTGTTCATTATGACAGACATAATGGACACTGCTACATATTCCAGATAATTGGCATCTGTACAGTAAGCAATGTTAATAACGTTTTTTTTGCTGTCCATTTATGCTTTCTCATTACCTTTTATATTGTCACTATCATGAAGTACCTTATCGATAGCGTCAATCACAGCTTGCTCCGGTATCCATGTTAGATATTTTTTAGATCTGTCGAGTTTATCTCGAGAAGGCATTGGATGATAATCGCCAGCCCAAATCAATAAAGCTTTATCTGACCATGGCTTCCACTGTTGATAATTGGTGGCGCCAAACAGGCAGACCTGCGGTGTCTTTAGCGCCGCTGCCATATGCATAGGAGCAGAATCGACGCCAATGTACAGAACTGCATGATCGATCAATGCAGCCAACTGCAAAAAGGTGGTTTTACCTGCCAGCGTCAGATAAGGGGTGGATTGACACAGTTCAGCAATGCGCTGAACTTGCTGCTGCTCACTTAGCGCTGGCCCACAGGTAAGATAAACATGCAGACCACACCGATGAAGGTGGTCTATAACATGCGCGAATTTTTCATCGTCCCAGCATTTAAACTCTTGTCTGGCAGTGGGTTGAATAACGACATATTTTTGTGAAGGCAATTCTGGGAGTAGGGTAACTAAATGTTGATAGTCGTCAGGGCGATAACAAAGAGACATCTCTTTCTTCAGTTCTGTTTCGCTAAACCCGATACCTTTTAGAATAGATAAATTTTGTTCAACAATATGTGTTCCAATGGATGGCGTTACTCGCGTAAAAAGTCGGTTCCACTGATCTTTTTCGCGCTCAAAAGCAATTGAAGGGCAACGCAAAGACGCTATAAGAGCGCCGATCGGCCATTGTTCGGTGAGGTTAACGATCAGGTCGTAGTGATTTTTCTTCAGTTGTTTACGTACTGAAAGGTAATTTTTCACTGTTGACAGCAGGCCTTGCTTTTTCTCAATCAGATAAAAATTATTGATATCTTTATAGGCAGCTAAGATTGCTTTGGTATCTTTATAGAGCAACAGATCGATCTTAGCTTGTGGATAACGTGCCCGAATGCTGGCAATGACAGGCGTAGTTAGCAGAACATCCCCATAAAACTTGAGCTTGCAAATAAGAATCCGGTCAACTTTTTCAAACATGTTAAAATCCCTTTCGCAAGAATAAGCTTTTGCAAGCAGATATTATCTTATATCTTGTTTCA
This sequence comes from Citrobacter sp. wls757, assembly GCF_005280935.1. NCBI lineage: Bacteria > Pseudomonadati > Pseudomonadota > Gammaproteobacteria > Enterobacterales > Enterobacteriaceae > Citrobacter > Citrobacter sp. wls757. The sequence goes on from NZ_SZWU01000042.1 coordinate 13,188, forward strand.
GAAATAGAACGATCGATATGGGGATATTTCATTTTCAGAATTATTTTCTTCTTAACGATTTTCGTATCGCAGCATGCAAGTGCATTCTGAATGTCATTTAGCATACTCTCGCTATAGCGATAATAGCCTTTTTTCTTGCGTAAAAGTTTACGTCCTTCGAGAAAGCAATTGATAATCATAAATGTCGCAACAGTACGCTTGGATCTATTTTCATTAATATAGTTATACATTTTTCGCATAGCAAAGAAGATGCTGTCAGCGTCACTATCAATAATGTTCTCGGTAATACTTTTATCGTTTACTCGGTAGTAATATAACTTATTCTCGATTTTTAGAATCTTTTGGCATTTAAAATACTGGAATGGGCAAAAAATCATGTCTTCGTAGCGACGATGTTCCTCGAACTTATCGCTACCAATGATATTGCGGTGAAAGATTTTTGTCATCAGATGCCATTGCCCTGCCTTGAATGTTGGTAATAGAGGGGCGTAATTGTCATCTGATAAGATTATTTCGCGCTGGGTAATGTTGTTTTCCATTTTAGGCGCGTTCTTATACAAATTATTTATATCTCGAGTTAAGTTAAATTCGATGATGTCATATTTTTCGTCTTTTAACTTAGGCAGGAGAATTGTAAAATAATTCTGGCAGACAATATCATCACTGTCTACAAAGCCAATATATTTCCCTGTCGCATGAGCAAGCCCAACATTACGGGTGATTGCAACACCCTGATTTTTTTGACTTATATATTTAACATTATGACAATCTTTTTCGCGGTAAAACGCATTTATACGCTCTTCGGTTAAATCCGTAGAGCCATCATTAACAATTATTACCTCCACATCATCAGTGATGCTCTGATGTATAGACGCCAACGTCGCTGTGATGAGTTCAGCGTTGTTGTATGTAGGTATAATAATGCTCAGTAAATAACCGGAAGCGTTAACCATGGCATCGTTCTCTTGTTGGATTCGAGCTCAGTACTGCTGCTACACATAACGCCAGCACGCTGCTCAGGGCTTCACCTTTGGCATACAATAATAAATCACTCAAGCCATAGACTGCGATAGCGCCTGAGACGACGAACAACAGAGGACTACGTTGCCAGTAAGCTATTAAAAACATGGCAGTATAGAGCAAGAGTAGCACAACAACACCAGGGATGCCTTTTAGTGAGAAGGTATCAACTATTTCGTTATGCAGGTGGACGTTAATGAACTCAAGTGCCCCTTGCAGCGAGGTGTCCTGCACCGCAAGTCGCTGAATTTCTGCTCCGCGTTGTTCGAGTGACTGTCCCCAGTGGTGCACTTTCCCGGCTTCAATACCTGCCCGTTGCATCGCCAGTCTCGCGCCGATAGAAGTATTACTATTGTTTTGATTATAAGAGTGCAGATCAACCAGGAAGTTCTGATAGCGGCTTTCAATGATTGGTTTTAAGGGGATTGCAGCAGCCCCCACCAGTATTACAAAACCCAGCAGTGCCCTTAATAGCATAGTGCGGTTGTGACGATAGTACATCAGGAATAGGCCGACACTCAGGATCGGGTATACCAAAATAGCGGCTCGAGTTTGCGTTGTGATGATGACTGCCAGCGATATCAAAAAATGTAACAGATAGAGTGCAACGGTGTGTTTTAGACGCAGATTAATAATGGCCTGAGAGGCTAATAATGCAATTAGCGTCAGAGCGTAGGCTGTGCCGGTTTGGTGTTCAAAGCCCAGCGCAACACGGTAGGTCATAATATCTGGTGCCCCGGCGACCTCGTAGCCTGCGAAAAGATACAGGCCTATTGCTGTAAGAATCGTCCAGATACTGGTGATGCGAGTTTTGTTGGCACATGGCTCTCGCGATGCCAAAGCGGTCATAACCAGTGCGGCAAAAATCATCACTTTGCCACCGTTCTGGTATGACCTATAGGCTCCGGTAAAAGCAGATCCTGGCTGTTTAAATATTTCTACCCAAATAATCTGGAGTAAACCGAAGAGCAACAACATAACAGGTAAAACCAGGTTTTGTTTGTTACTGCACACATGTTTTATATTTTTTCCTATAAGCGGTAGAGATAGCGCCGTGGAGAAAATAAATACCTTCAGCGCTTCATCTGGATTGACCAGCACCATCGCAAGCGTTGCCAGGATCCCAGCGTAAAATAAGAAGTATATAAAATCGAATGGATTATTTTTTATACTATAAATAAAGCGAGAAAACATGTGTTGGCGAAGCATGGTTCATCTCTTAAAGTTAAAGCAAATTATTATCAACTAGCGATATGTTGACTAAGTTAGCATCCAGATCCTGCAATTTTCCGGAATGGCTTTGCTGTGTGTATTGATTCTTCCCATATCCCCCAATCAGTCCGGGATCCGTTGGGCCATACAACGTAATATTAGGGCGATCCAACGCGGCGGTTAAATGGCTCAATCCTGTATCAACCGACACCACAAACTTTGCCCCCGCCAGAATGCGAGCCACATCTTCCAGACTCATTCGCGGCAGGACATCAACGTAGGGAAACCCTTCTGCCAGCCTTTTGGCGCGCTCTTCTTCATGAGGAGCACCCCAGGGCAGTTTAATACGGATGCCCGTATTATTTAACAGGCCAATCAGCTCCCGCCAGTTGGCTTCTGGCCAGTGCTTATCATCACGTGTCGTGGCGTGCAGAAATACAGCATACTGGCCTGCATCAGCCTTATGTTCATTCATAAAATGCTGCGCAATCGCGTAATCACCCTGCAACTGCGGTTTAGCATACCCCAGACTTTTGGCGAACAATTCACGGGTACGTTCTACCGCGTGCTGCTGTTTGGCTATGTGATGTTTGCGATTATAAAACAGACTCGCCAGCGGTTCGCGGGCTGTGCTCCAGTCCATACCATGCTTGATGCCACGTGCCAGACGTGTCACCAACGCCGCGCTCTTAACTAAACCCTGAGCATCGATTATCGCGTCATACTGCTGTAAACGCACCGCATCACGAAACGCTTTACGCTCGGCTTTAATCGGCGCTGAAAACCAGGCTTTACGCCAGCGACGGATCGCTACTGGAATAACCTGGTCAACGGCTGAATGCCAGGAGGGGATTTGAGCGAACCCTTCTTCCACCACCCAATCAAATTGAATACCCGGAATAGCCTGCTGCGCATCGGTTAATGCGGGCAACGTATGCAGTACATCGCCCATAGACGATGTTTTAACGATCAGAACCCGCATCCGTCAGGCTTCCTCTTGTAACAACAGGTCGTTGAGTTCTTCCAGCACGCGCTGCGGCGTGATGTCAATCAGGCTCTGGTGATAGCCTTCTGCCGCATCGCCCTTACGCACTTTGTGATACCCCGTAATCAGGCGAATGACACGTGCCTTGTGGGAAAGCGGGGGCGTAAAATCCGGGCTGCTTGGACCATACAATGCGACCAGTGGACGGTTCAGTGCCGCGGCCACGTGCATTAATCCAGAATCGTTGGTGACGACCGCTTTGCAGGCGGCGAGCAGAATGACGGCCTGTTCCAGCTGTGTTTCGCCCGCCAGATTACGGCACCAGGCTTGCTGTTCAGTGCTCAGCGTTGCCAGGATCTCATTGCCAGCTTCATGGTCTTTTGCTGAGCCAAACAGCACAATCTGATGGCCTTCATCGATCAACTGCTTCGCCAACTCTGCGTAGTGGTAATGTGGCCAGCGTTTTGCTGGACCAAATTCCGCACCTGGGCAAAAACCGATGATGGGGCGTTCGGCTGAAAGGGAGAACTGGCTACAGGTTAGCGATTTTTCACCCTCGCTGACCTGCAATTGTGGCCATAGCAGAGGCTGCGGCAAATCTTTGGCCGTCAGCATCACGCCTTTATCATAAGCCAGAGCCACATAGCGCTCGACCATCAGTGGCCATGCGTCTTTATCCAGTACGCGCGCATCGTTTAGCAGGCCGTAGCGCATCTCGCCACGCCAACCGGTACGATGGGGAATACCCGCAAAGAACGGCACCAGAGCGGATTTAAACGAGTTAGGCAGCACATAAGCGCGGTCATAGCGCTTCTCACGCAGGCTGTGGCCGAGTTTACGGCGCTCGCCGATCTCCAGCGCGCCGTGCCCCAACGGCATGGCGATAGCTTCGTTGACTTCTGGCATGCGCGACAATAACGGACGGCACCAGGCAGGTGCCATCACGTCGATTATCGCCTGGGGATAGCGCGCCTTGAGCGTGCGATAGAGACTTTGCGACATCATCATGTCGCCCACCCAAGACGGGCCAACCACCAAAATCTTCATTCACTTCATCCTTCAAGCTGTCTCTGCGTTGGCTGCCTGCGTTCACTCCGGTCACTTACTCTTGTAAGCTCCCGGAGGTTCACTTAGTTGCCGCCTTGATACCGCTCGAATGATTTTGTGAATTTGTAGCGTTGTCGCTGTTCAGCCAGGCCATATATTCCGTGACGCCTTCGGCGACGGTTTTAAACGGCTTGTCATAGCCCGCTGCGCGCAGGTTCGTCAGATCTGCCTGGGTAAATGCCTGGTAGCGGCCTTTCAGTTTTTCCGGGAATGGAATGTACTCAATGCTGCCTTTTTTGTGGTACGCCAGCGTAGCATCGGCAACGGCCTGGAAAGATTCCGCACGACCTGTACCGAGGTTAAAGATGCCGGAAACCCCGTTTTCCAGGAACCACAGGTTTACCGCAGCCACGTCGCCTACGTAAACGAAATCACGTTTGAAGTTTTCACTGCCTTCAAACAGTTTTGGCGTTTCGCCATTGTTAAGCTGGGTGTTGAGGTGGAAAGCAACGCTTGCCATGCTGCCTTTGTGGCCTTCACGCGGTCCGTAGACGTTGAAATAGCGGAAGCCAACAATCTGTGAATTGGCTTCTGGCAGGATCTGACGCACGTACTCGTCGAACAGGAATTTTGAGTAGCCGTAGACGTTCAGCGGTTTCTCATATTCACGGGATTCGATGAAATCAGAAGTGCGACCGCCGTAGGTGGCGGCAGAGGACGCGTACAGGAACGGGATTTCACGCTCCAGGCAGTAGTGCAGTAGCTCTTTGGAGTATTGATAGTTGTTGTCCATCATATACTTGCCGTCCCACTCGGTGGTGGAAGAGCATGCGCCTTCGTGGAAAATCGCTTCGATATCGCCGAAATCTTCCCCGGCCATAATCTGGATCAGGAAGTCTTCCTTGTCCATGTAGTCAGCAATATTCAGATCCACCAGGTTAACAAACTTGGTGCCGTCTTTCAGGTTGTCCACCACCAGGATGTCGGTGATGCCTTTATCATTCAGGGACTTAACGATGTTGCTGCCGATAAAGCCCGCGCCGCCGGTAACGATGATCATAAATGTAACCTTCGAATTATGGAGTCAGAGACAATCTCAGACACGAATACTTCTATCATATCACTACATGGCTTAGGCTTCAGCCATTCACCGATAAGCCGTGCGGGTACACGTGATTTATGCTTCATTTTGAAGAAGTGATGATGCGTCATCTCGTATCAACGTATAGCTTTGGGTAATATGTGCTGAAATTTGCCCAGTCTGGAGAATTGAAATGCGTGGGGATTTTTACAAACAGTTAACGAACGATCTCGAAACCGCACGTGCGGAAGGATTGTTTAAAGAAGAACGCATTATTACATCTGCCCAGCAGGCGGATATTACCGTGGCGGATGGAAGCCACGTTATTAACTTTTGTGCGAACAACTATCTGGGACTGGCTAACCATCCGGAACTGATTGCTGCGGCAAAAGCGGGTATGGATTCTCACGGATTTGGTATGGCTTCGGTTCGCTTTATTTGCGGTACCCAGGACAGCCATAAGCAACTGGAGCAAAAACTGGCGGCATTCCTCGGTATGGAAGATGCCATCCTTTACTCTTCCTGCTTCGACGCCAACGGCGGCCTGTTTGAAACGCTGCTGGGCGCAGAAGACGCAATTATTTCCGATGCCCTGAACCACGCTTCTATCATTGATGGCGTGCGTCTGTGTAAAGCAAAACGTTTCCGTTACGCCAACAACGATATGGTGGAACTGGAAGCTCGCCTGAAAGAAGCGCGTGAAGCGGGCGCTCGTCATATCCTGATCGCCACTGATGGCGTGTTCTCTATGGATGGGGTAATCGCTAACCTGAAAGGCGTTTGCGATTTGGCGGATAAATACGACGCTCTGGTCATGGTTGATGATTCCCATGCCGTCGGTTTTGTCGGCGAAAATGGTCGTGGCTCCCATGAATACTGTGACGTGATGGGTCGCGTGGACATCATCACCGGTACGCTGGGTAAAGCACTCGGCGGCGCATCCGGTGGTTACACCGCAGCGCGCAAAGAAGTTGTTGAGTGGCTGCGTCAGCGTTCCCGTCCTTATTTGTTCTCCAACTCACTGGCACCGGCGATTGTTGCGGCTTCCATTAAAGTGCTGGAAATGGTTGAAGCTGGCAGCGACCTGCGCGATCGCCTGTGGGCGAATGCACGTCAGTTCCGCGAGCAAATGTCTGCCGCAGGCTTTACGTTAGCCGGTGCGGATCACGCGATCATCCCGGTTATGCTGGGTGATGCAGTAGTGGCGCAGGCATTCGCCCGCGAGCTGCAAAAAGAGGGGATTTACGTTACCGGATTCTTCTATCCGGTGGTTCCAAAAGGCCAGGCGCGTATCCGTACCCAGATGTCTGCGGCGCATACCCCTGAGCAGATTACGCGTGCTGTTGAGGCGTTCACACGCATTGGTAAACAACTGGGCGTTATTGCCTGAGGATGTGAAATGAAAGCGTTATCCAAACTGAAAGCGGAAGAGGGCATTTGGATGACCGACGTTCCTGAACCGGAAGTCGGTCATAACGATTTGCTGATTAAAATCCGTAAAACAGCCATCTGCGGGACTGACGTTCACATTTATAACTGGGATGAATGGTCGCAAAAAACCATCCCGGTACCGATGGTCGTTGGGCATGAATATGTCGGCGAAGTTGTTGGCATCGGTCAGGAAGTTAAAGGCTTTAAAATCGGCGATCGCGTTTCAGGCGAAGGTCATATCACCTGCGGGCATTGCCGTAACTGCCGTGGTGGACGTACTCACCTGTGCCGCAATACGACCGGTGTCGGTGTAAACCGCCCTGGCTGCTTTGCGGAGTACCTGGTGATCCCGGCATTTAACGCATTTAAAATCCCGGACAATATCTCCGACGACCTGGCGTCTATCTTCGATCCGTTCGGTAATGCAGTGCACACGGCGCTGTCGTTCGATCTGGTTGGGGAAGATGTGCTGGTTTCCGGTGCGGGTCCAATCGGTATTATGGCGGCAGCGGTCGCGAAGCACGTTGGCGCACG
>NZ_SZWU01000033.1:0-1156 GCF_005280935.1 Citrobacter sp. wls757
GGCGGCTGGCTAACGCTTTGCGTAACCAGTCTGGTCCGGTCATCACGCCGGTAGAACGAATACGATCGGTAGGAATGGATGCCCAGGTGTGGCCCGTCTCGGCAATACACCAGTCAGCGTTGCACTGCGCAACATCCAGGTTGTCTTTCAGCGCCATATTCATCAGCGTTTCATACATTTCCGGATAGGCAATATCATCGCCGTCTACGTACGCGATGTACTCCCCCCTGGCAACTTTCATACCGGTATTGCGCGCCGCAGAAACGCCCCCATTGCGCTGGTGCAGCAGATGAACGTGCGGATAACGATCCGCATAAGACTGAGCAAGCTCCGCAGAGTTATCCGTAGAGCCATCATTAACAATAATGATCTCCAGGTTCTTCCAGGTTTGCGCAATCAGTGAATCCATACACGCAATGAACGGCTCACCCGTGTTGTAAAGCGGCATAATGACGCTCAGGAGACCAGGGGTATAGGTCATATCAAATCCTGCCAAACAGTAGAGTTATCGGCACTTTTTAGCATATTAAGCGGTAGATTTTCAGAAAAAAATATTAATTCTTTAGCGGAAAATGCGCCGGGCAGGAGGAAGCAAAAAAGCCCCGGACGGTAATGATAATCAACATCCGGGGACAACACACAGAATCCACAGGGTGGATACGGTTAATCCCAGCTCAGGATCACTTTCCCTGACTGGCCTGAACGCATCGCGTCAAAGCCCTGCTGGAATTCATCGATGGAGAATCGATGGGTGATGATCGGCGACAAATCCAGACCAGACTGGATCAGTGCAGCCATTTTATACCAGGTTTCAAACATCTCACGACCGTAGATACCTTTAATAAACAGCCCCTTAAAGATAACTTTGGTCCAATCGATTGACATATCAGATGGCGGAATACCCAGCATAGCAATACGGCCACCGTGGTTCATGGTGTCCAGCATGGCGCGAAACGCTGGCGGCGCCCCGGACATCTCCAGACCCACATCAAACCCTTCGGTCATACCCAGTTCAGCCATCACGTCGGTCAGATTCTCTTTCGACACGTTGACCGCGCGGGTGATACCCATTTTGCGCGCCAGCTCAAGGCGATACTCATTAACGTCGGTGATCACCACGTGGCGTGCGCCAACGTGCTTCGCGACCGCTGCCGCC
>NZ_SZWU01000032.1:0-1431 GCF_005280935.1 Citrobacter sp. wls757
CGCAGAAATGCACTGAGGGCCTCTCTGGGGGTGCGGGCAACGGGTGTTATGTTAAATGACCTCTTCATTTCTATTCATTTACTATGAACTTCGATGAAGCTTGCAGTTTTTTTTGTAGTGAAAAGTGCGGTTGTCACTTGCATCTTGGCTTAAAGAACATTATATAAGGGGTGAGGTATATAAAAAATTATATTTTTTTGTTGCCTCTTTCTAAGGCGTGCGTATAATGCCGCACCCTGTAAACGCTCGAATATTTTTTGAGCTGCATCTACTTTTTTACACTCGCAGGACTTATGAGGGGAAATATGCTTCACCGTGTAAGTGAACCGTACGAACTCTTTGCTAAGGACGCTGTTGAGCTAAATATGATTTCACTGAAGTCCAAGCTGATCATTATTCTTACGGAGTTGATCCGTGAGCAGGGGTGGTCACAACGTGTCGCAGCAGAGAAGCTAGGTGTCAGTCAGCCAAGAGTCAGTAATCTTATGAACGGTCAATTTTCAAAATTCGCCATCGATACACTATTGGAGATCTTGTGCCGCATTGGATTCGTTATGGATGTTTCATTTCGACCTCACGACAAAGAGAGTCCAATTGACGTGAAAGTGAAAAAAGCAGTGCTGTGAACACTGCTTTGGTTACCGTCTGATTTATCAGAAGTCTTTTGGAAGCATCTTATACCTTAGCTTGATTGTATCCTCCTCGGACTTTGGTGTGCCATCTGACGTTTTTGAGAATGCATGTAGTACGTAGACTGCTTTTTTACCTACTACGTAAACCATCCGGTAAGCTGGTTTACCATTCTTCACCCACTCGATAACACCTTGTCCGAGGCCATTCATCGCCTTGGTCTTCCGCAAAGGTGACAAGCCATATTGTAAACGGTTTATCTCCACTGCTACTTCATCTTCAAGACTCTTTGGGAACACTTTTTGGCCGGTTAGGCTTTTTTGTGAACCCCCAACATATACTACTGGTTTCATGAACACCTCCTATCAGTGTCGTCGTCGATTCAAAGCGCACATACGCATTTCCTCTGTTGGTTGCTATTACCTGCCCCTCTCTCCTTGAGACGGCAGAATTTCAACTCTGGAGTATAAAGTTTTTTCAGGATGTTCCGATAGTGCTTTTTTATATAAATTTTTGTATATCTTACCGATTGCTTGTTTTTTGAGCGATGTGTGTGTTTTTTGACTTGGTGGTTGTGGTTCTTGTAGGCGTTTCTTGACGGGGTGGCCTGAGAGATTTAGTCTGGTGCGGAAACAAAAAAACCACCCGGCAAGGTGGTTTTTTGAAGGTTCAGTAAACCGGCAAGTTTCTGAACCGAGGTAACTGGCTTGGAGGAGCGCAGTCGCCAAAACTTGTTCTTTCAGTTTAGCCCTATCCGGCGCATAACTTCAAGACTCTCTCCTCTAAATCAGTTACCAATGG
>NZ_SZWU01000032.1:1503-1926 GCF_005280935.1 Citrobacter sp. wls757
GGACTCAAGTCGATAGTTACCGAAAAGGCGCAGCGGTCGGGCTGAACGGGGGGATCATGCACACAGCCCAGCTTGGAGCGAACAACCTACATCGAACTGAGATGCCTACAGTGTGAGCTATGAGAAAGCGCCACACTTCCCGTAAGGGAAAAAGGCGGACAGGTATCCGGTAAGCGACAAGGTTGGAACAGGAGAGCGCATGAGGGAGCTGCCAGGGGGAAACTCTTGGTATCTTTATAGTCCTGTCGGGTTTCGCCACCACTGATTTGAGCGTCAGATTCTGTGATGCTTGTCAGGGGGGCGGAGCCTATGGAAAACCGGCAACGCCGTGGCCTCTTCTACTGCCTCTCATTGACTCTCCTTTGATGTGCCTGTTCCCTCCGCTCGCCGCAGCCGAACGACCGAGCGCAGCGAGTCAGTGAG
>NZ_SZWU01000032.1:1936-2261 GCF_005280935.1 Citrobacter sp. wls757
ACCGTACGCGCCATAGCTGCATTTTTTAATACTATGCAGGATAGGGCTAGCGCCGCAAAGTGACATCCTCTGACGTTCTCTGATTACAAAAGTTAAAGCAGCGGACAGGATGTGCATTTGTAATACCGCGCACACGCGGCACCACAAATGCCTTTTGTCAGGGCTTGCCGCCCCGACACCCTGCCAGCGCCTCACGACCCCGCAATAAATTGCGTGCCCGTTCACCGCTTCTTTCCGTCGTTTGCTGTGGTGTGTTTAAAGTACATGGGAATCGTAGGTCTTCTGTAGGTAACGTGTAGGTGAACTGTAAGTAAAGTGTGGGTGC
>NZ_SZWU01000034.1:0-7565 GCF_005280935.1 Citrobacter sp. wls757
CAGGAGCGCATCCTGCCGTTTTTTTTGCCTGTTATTCAGACTCATCAATACCCAGACGGGTAAGGAAAGTGCGAATACCTTCGCGCGAAATATACATTGCCAGCTTTTCTTGTTCCGTTGGGGACATGTTGTCCAGTGCGCTAATTATCTGGCGACAGGCGTGGCTACGCACCACGTGGGTGTATTCTGCCAGCGGTTCCTCAGCCTGATAAATTTCAGGGACTTTGCGAAAAGCCGGAATATTGAGCAGAAACGTACGGACGCTGGAGTCGATATGGATCAGCCTTGCACGACCCCCTTTAACGCCGGGAAACTTTTCGGTGGTCCAGTTTTGTTCTCTGATCCAACGATTGACGGTTTGTTTGGCAACCCCGAGACATTCCGCCAGTTCTTCGGTCGTCATTTTGCTGCGTAATTTTTTCATATTATTTGTTGTCGCGGATCCCTAAGCGTTGTAACAAACCCGTAATGCCTTCACGCAGGATCAGTGACGTAAACATTTTTTGTTCTGACGGAGTCATCTCTTTGGCGAGCCTAATCAGTAGAGCTTCGATAGAGGTATCGCCGGATAACGATAAATTATCTGATAAACCTTCGGCTGAACGCTCAGCACTGCGAATGTATTCACGAACTTGTTCGGTGACGTGAACCAGACGCGCTTTACCGCCCTGTACGCCTGGTTTTGGTGATGTAGCCCAACCCTCCTTGCGCACCCATTTATTGATGGTCTGTCGGCTGTATCCGGTCAGATTAGCAAGTTCTTCTGGCGTCATCCGTTCCTTGAACATAACGATTCCCTGAATAGTCGTGGGGTTAATTAGTGGCTCATTTTATAGCACCATTTTAGTAGAAACCGTGACGCGTTTAACTACTGAATGCGAGTTGTTACGCAATGTTCTTCATTTGACTGCTTTTTCAGCGATTGAATTCTATGAGTTAATTTTGCCGTTGACACACGCGAAGGGAATTCATATGATGCCGCCCGTCAACTCGACAAGCTTTACGTAATGGGGCTATAGCTCAGCTGGGAGAGCGCTTGCATGGCATGCAAGAGGTCAGCGGTTCGATCCCGCTTAGCTCCACCAAATTTAATCCCAATAAATTTGGTACGTACGTAATAGCATCGTGGGGCTATAGCTCAGCTGGGAGAGCGCTTGCATGGCATGCAAGAGGTCAGCGGTTCGATCCCGCTTAGCTCCACCAAAATTTAAACCCTCGCTGAAAAGCGGGGGTTTTTTGTTTCTGTTTCCACCCTGTATCTCTTCGGTTTGCTGAATAGCAGGCATAAAAAAACCGGGGAGAAGAATCTCCCCGGTCTTATCAATACGATGTTGTCTTACGCTTACAGCACCAGTGCTGCGATAGATGCAGACAGTACGCTCACCAGCGTAGAGCCGTACACCAGCTTCAGACCGAAGCGGGAAACCACGTTACCTTGCTCTTCGTTCAGACCTTTAATCGCACCGGCGATAATACCGATGGAAGAGAAGTTAGCGAAGGAGACCAGGAACACGGACAGGATACCTTCTGCGCGCGGAGAGAGCGTGGCGGCAATTTTCTGCAGATCCATCATCGCAACGAATTCGTTGGAAACCAGTTTGGTTGCCATGATACTGCCCACCTGCAGCGCTTCGCTGGACGGCACACCCATTACCCATGCAACCGGGTAGAAGATGTAGCCCAGGATGCCCTGGAAGGAGATGCTGTAACCAAACCAGCCGGTCACGGTGGCGAACAGGGCGTTCAGGGCTGCAATCAGCGCGATGAAACCAATCAGCATCGCTGCAACGATAATTGCCACTTTGAAACCTGCCAGGATGTATTCACCCAGCATTTCGAAGAAGCTCTGGCCTTCGTGCAGGTTAGACATCTGAATGTTTTCTTCGCTGGCATCAACGGTGTACGGGTTGATCAGCGACAGCACGATAAAGGTGCTGAACATGTTCAGAACCAGCGCCGCAACCACGTACTTCGGTTCCAGCATGGTCATGTACGCGCCGACGATAGACATGGAAACGGTCGACATCGCCGTTGCAGCCATGGTGTACATACGGTTGCGAGACATTTTGCCGAGAATATCTTTATAGGCGATAAAGTTCTCAGACTGACCCAGGATCAGGGAGCTGACGGCGTTGAAGGATTCCAGCTTGCCCATACCGTTCACTTTGGATAACAGGAAACCAATCGCGCGGATGATAACCGGCAGAACGCGGATATGCTGCAAAATACCGATCAGGGCGGAAATGAAGACGATTGGGCACAGCACTTTCAGGAAGAAGAATGCCAGGCCTTTGTCGTTCATGCTGCCGAAGACAAAGTTTGTCCCTTCATTAGCGAATCCGAGGAGTTTTTCAAACATCTCGGAGAAGCCTCTCACGAAGCCCAGACCGACATCAGAGTTCAGGAAGAACCATGCCAGTAACACTTCAATAACAAGCAATTGAATAACATAACGAATGCGGATTTTTTTACGGTCACTGCTTACCAGCAGTGCGAGTACCGCAACCACGGCAAGGGCCAGGACGAAATGAAGAACGCGGTCCATATTTGCTCCAAATATGAGGCAGGTTTAGTTTTCGTGCACATTCTATGTAACAACCATAAAGAAAACGAGATCAAACACACACTATAATAAGGACCTGTGACGAGATTCAAAATTAGTGATCGGTGATACACTTCAGTTATGTTTAGTATGGAAGTGAAAAGTTATGTCATTGTGCTAATCTCATAACAATAATTAAACATCTCACCGGTATTTCCAGAATCCTTATCGATCCATAGACAAACGCTATCAGAGAAATCAACTTCACCCATTAAAATGAATTTGATAATCATTCTCAATAGGCGTAGCTTGAAACATAGCAAAGGCTATGTTTCTGAGGCACTAAAATGACTAACGATCGCGTTGAGAGTAGCAGTGGACGGGCAGCGCGCAAGTTGAAGCTCGCATTAATGGGACCTGCGTTCATCGCGGCGATCGGCTACATCGATCCGGGCAACTTCGCCACCAACATCCAGGCAGGGGCCAGCTTTGGCTATAAATTGTTGTGGGTGGTGGTCTGGGCAAATCTGATGGCGATGCTGATTCAGGTGCTGTCGGCAAAGCTGGGTATTGCCACGGGTAAAAACCTGGCGGAGCAAATTCGCGATCACTATCCTCGTCCGGTGGTGTGGTTCTACTGGGTGCAGGCCGAAATTATCGCCATGGCGACAGACCTTGCTGAATTCATTGGTGCCGCGATTGGTTTCAAATTGATCCTCGGCGTGTCGTTATTGCAGGGGGCCGTGCTCACCGGTATCGCGACTTTTTTGATTCTGATGTTGCAGCGCCGTGGGCAAAAACCGCTGGAAAAAGTGATTGGCGGCTTGCTGCTGTTTGTGGCTGCGGCTTACATTGTGGAACTGATCTTTTCCCAGCCGAACTTCGCGCAACTTAGCAAGGGAATGGTTATCCCGAGCCTGCCTAATTCCGAAGCGGTGTTCCTGGCGGCTGGCGTGCTCGGCGCGACTATCATGCCACACGTCATTTATCTGCACTCTTCCTTAACTCAGCATCTGCACGGCGGAACACGTCAACAGCGCTATGCGGCCACGAAATGGGATGTGGCAATCGCCATGACGATTGCTGGATTTGTCAATCTGGCGATGATGGCGACGGCTGCCGCTGCATTTCACTTTAGCGGGCATACCGGTATTGCCGATCTCGATCAAGCGTATCTGACACTTGAACCGCTGTTGAGTCACGCTGCGGCGACGGTATTCGGTTTAAGCCTGGTGGCTGCGGGACTTTCTTCTACCGTGGTCGGTACGTTGGCCGGGCAGGTGGTGATGCAAGGGTTTATCCGCTTTCACATTCCGCTTTGGGTACGCCGTACCGTCACTATGATGCCATCATTTATTGTGATTTTGATGGGACTGGATCCGACGCGTATTCTGGTGATGAGCCAGGTATTGCTCAGTTTTGGTATTGCACTGGCGCTGGTGCCGCTACTGATCTTTACCAGTGACGGTAAGCTGATGGGCGATTTGGTGAATACCCGTTGGGTAAAACAGTTAGGCTGGGTGATTGTTGTGCTGGTGGTGGCGCTCAATATCTGGCTGTTGGTAGGAACCGCACTCGGTTTGTAAAAACAAAAGGGCCCGTAGACCCTTTTGTTACATTAATGGTGGTGTCCGTGACCTCGTCCGCGACCACGATGGTCGTCACGATCGTTCCAGCCTTCACGATAACCGCGCTCATAAGCTTTGCGTTTGTCCCAGCCACGATGGTAGCCATTGTCATGACGCCACCAGCGATTTTTGCGCCACTCATAGTTATTGTGCCAGTAATCCCGGTCGCGCCAGCGGCCGCCATCCCAGTAGTTACCGTAGTTATCGCGATCGCCAATTTGTAATTTTATTGATGGCAGCAGGGTGATTTCGCCAGCGTTCGCGGCCAGCGGTGTAAAAGCCAATAAGACTGCCGCCAGAATCAGTGACCTGAACATGTTTTCTCTCCTTCACGATCGAGCCGTAGCCGGCCTGTTAACGTAATATTACGGGGCAGTAAAGCCCCGTTTCATCGCCTTAACTCTTAAATCGCAAGTGAGAGCACTTTTTGTTAATAAATGTGTCTTTATTTCAATCAACTCAGGATAGCATCAATCTCCGCGCACTCTTCAGACGTAAAGTGACGGTTTGCCAGCATGCCGACAGCATCTTCAATTTGTGCTGGTTTACTGGCGCCAATCAGCACTGACGTGACTTTGTCATCCCGTAACACCCATGCCAGCGCCATCTGGGAAAGCTTTTGCCCGCGTTGTTCTGCCAGCACATTCAGCGCCCGCACTTTTTCCAGCTTTTGTGGAGTGATCTGGTCCGGATTCAGAAAGCGACTGGTGCTTGCCGCACGAGAATCCGCAGGAATGCCGTTCAGATAGCGGTCGGTTAACTGTCCGCCAGCCAGCGGTGAGAAGGCGATACTGCCGACACCTTTTTCCTGTAATAGTGACAGCAAGCCACCTTCGACCCAACGTTCAAACATGGAATATTTGGGCTGGTGAATAAGGCATGGCGTACCTAAATCGTTGAGTATTTCAATCGCCTGCCTGGCAAGATCTGCCGGATAGTTAGACAACCCGACGTACAGCGCTTTGCCCTGACGGACGATGTGATCCAGCGCGCGCATGGTTTCTCTGAGCGGTGTTTCAGGGTCGGGGCGATGGTGGTAGAAGATATCGACATACTCCAGCCCCAGACGCTTCAGGCTTTGATCGAGACTGGCAATCAGATATTTGCGTGAACCCCAGTCACCGTAGGGGCCTTCCCACATGGTGTAGCCCGCTTTTGTGGAGATAATAAGCTCATCTCGCCACGGTAAAAAATCTTCCTGCAGGATCCGACCAAAATTCCGTTCTGCCGAACCCGGTGGTGGACCATAGTTATTTGCCAGATCAAAATGGTTGATCCCCAGATCGAATGCGCGCTGTAACAATGCGCGACTGTTCTCGACCTGTGTGGTATCGCCAAAATTGTGCCACAAACCCAGAGAGACAATCGGGAGCTTAAGGCCGCTCTGACCGCAGCGGCGGTACTCCATTGTCTGATAACGATTTTCATCTGCGTGATAAACCATGTCACCCCCCTTCCACAATGCGTGTGCCTTTCAGTGTATACGGTTACACCGTCGATTCTTCAATGAATTTTTACCGCCAAAACTGTAAATCCTGCTTTCCACCCCTTCACAGCGACTTTCCTGGACAGTCATCACAGTTCTTCGATACTCAACATGAGGTTACCGTCAGAAGGATAGCTGTCATGCAAACCCCGTATTCCGTTGCTGATTATCTGCTGGACAGGCTGGCAGGCTGTGGCGTCGGCCATCTCTTTGGTGTGCCGGGCGATTATAATTTGCAGTTTCTTGACCACGTGATTGAACATCCCAACGTATGTTGGGTCGGGTGTGCGAATGAATTGAATGCGGCTTATGCGGCAGATGGCTATGCCCGGGTATCCGGGGTTGGGGCGCTGCTCACCACGTTTGGTGTGGGCGAGTTAAGCGCAATTAACGGTATCGCGGGTAGCTTCGCGGAATATGTTCCTGTTTTGCATATTGTCGGCGCACCCTGTCGCGGCGCGCAGCGTCGCGGAGAGTTGATGCATCACACTTTGGGTGACGGTGACTTTCAGCATTTTTACCGCATGCAGCAGGCAGTAACAACGGCCAGCGCGATACTGGATGAACAAAATGCCTGCTATGAGATTGACCGTGTGTTGCGAATGATGCTCAGCGAGCGCAGGCCGGGCTATCTGATGCTACCTGCTGATGTGGCTAAACAGCCTGCTACGCCACCGAATGATATTTTGATTGTTCCTCTGAGCGAGCCGGAAAGCAGCGTGATAGAGGCGTTTCGCTACCATGCCCGTGAACGATTGCTGGACAGCCCACGCGTAGCGTTGCTGGCCGACTTCCTCGCGCTGCGTTTTGGTCTGCAGCCGGTTTTACAGCGCTGGATGGCAGAAACGCCGATGGCTCATGCCACGTTGTTGATGGGCAAAGGACTGTTTGATGAGCGTCACCCGGCGTTTGTTGGCACGTACAGCGCTGGAGCCAGCAGCGATTATGTACGTCAGGCGATAGAAGATGCCGATACGATAATGTGTGTCGGCACACAATTTGTCGACACCCTGACAGCTGGGTTTACACAACAGCTACCGCTGGATCGCACCATTGACGTTCAGCCCCATGCGTCACGAATTGGATCCCACTGGTTTAACATCCCGATGGAGCAGGCGGTCACCACATTACGTGAGCTGTGCCTGGAAATGTCGTTTTCTCTACCGCCAGAACGTCCGCCAATTAGGCGTGTTCAGGTTGAGAAGGGCCCACTGACGCAGGAAAACTTCTGGCACACGGTGCAGCAGTTTCTGAAGCCTGATGACATTATCCTCGTCGATCAGGGAACCGCCGCCTTTGGCGCGGCTGCGCTCTCACTACCTTGCGGGGCGGAAGTACTGGTTCAACCGTTGTGGGGATCTATCGGCTACGCGCTCCCGGCGGCATTCGGTGCGCAAACGGCCTGTCCGGACCGTCGGGTGATCCTGATTATTGGTGATGGCGCGGCGCAGCTCACCATTCAGGAGCTGGGCTCCATGCTCAGAGACGGGCAATCGCCGGTTATTTTACTGCTCAACAATGACGGTTATACCGTGGAGCGGGCCATACATGGGGCAAATCAGCGCTATAACGACATCGCCGCTTGGAGCTGGACGTCGGTGCCGCAGGCGTTTAGTCGTGAATGTCAGGCAGAATGTTGGCGGGTGAAGCAGGCGGTACAGCTGGAAGAGGTGCTGGCCCGGTTGTCCAATCCGCAACGATTGTCGTTAATTGAGGTGGTGCTACCGAAAGCCGATCTTCCTGAATTATTGCGCACGGTGACCCGTGCGCTGGAATCTCGCAACGGCGGATAGCTATTTATCAGGGCGCTCAGCGACCATCATCGGTTTGCCTGCCAGCAGCAGCCAGGCGGGCAGCATGACGATGCACAGCAGCGGCAGCAGGGTGGAATCTGGCACCACCACTGCTG
>NZ_SZWU01000034.1:7614-17959 GCF_005280935.1 Citrobacter sp. wls757
AGCCAGGCGTCACGGGTGACGACCAGCACCAGCCCGAGAATAGAGCAAGAAACCGTGATGGCAGCCGGCACCGCTTCAACATGGGCGTGCAGCATCAGGCCAAGCGCGACGCCAACGAATACCGCCGGAAAGATTCGTCCGCCGCGAAAACCACTCGCCGCTGCAACCACTAATGCCGTTAGTTTGATCACGGCGAGCATGAAATAATCTGATGTCCCCAGCGTTTGGCTAAACGCCATCTGCTGCATTTCGTCCAGTCCCTTAAACAAGGTAAGCGGCCCGCCGATAACACCCAAAATACCAAGGATAAAACCGCCTGCCCCGAGGATCAGCACCGGGTGTCTTAATCGATGCATTAAATGGTGCAAACGCGGCAGACACCAGACGGCAACCATCCCAGCGGCAATGGCGATGGCAGCAACAACCGCGCCGCTGAGGATATCGATCAAGTGCATCTGCGTGTAGTGCGCGATGGGCAGTGAAAAATGGGGGTGAAAAAACAGGCTGGTGGTTAGCGAACCCGCGGCGGCGGCCATTAACGGTGCAAACAGGCGATCCCACAAGGGCACATCGTTTGAGCTATTCAGCGTTTGCGAAAATATCAGCGCGGCGGCAACGGGGGTACCAAATAGCGCGCCGATGGTACCGGCAGAGGCGAGAATGGTCCAGTCCAGCTTTGCAATGCGCGGAAACATGCGGCTACCAAGTGCCACTGCCAGAGCGATATTTACGGTCATGATGGGGTGTTCCGGACCCAGACTGACGCCACCCGCGAGGCCGAGGATTAGTGCTGCCAGCAGGCCCGGTATTGCTGACGTTGGCACCGGCATACCAATTAACGGTTCACAGGCCGGATCCGGGCCTGCGTGGCCATGGCTGTAACGGATTACTAACCCGACCATGATCCCCGTGAGTGTCAGCATACCGATAATCCAGACCGGAGAGTCCTGGGCTATACCGATGCTAACAGGCAGACGTTCCCACAAAAACTGCTGTAAAACGGAAGCCACTTTCATCACAACGATCAACACCAGGCTGGACGCTATGCCAATGATTAGCGCTGGGGTTGATAGCAAGAGCATCGTTCTGGCTCGCGGATGGAGCATTTTCTATTCCTTAAAACAGAGTCATAGACATAGTTTGCACAGCCTGTCTGACGACATCGCTGCAAATGGTGCTGAAACGATAAAGTAATTGTGTGATCTGGATCGATTTTCCACGGGCATCAGCCTTCAGACCGTTGTTGTTATGTCCCCATGAATTTACAGTGTGGCAAAGATTTATTCTGACTTTAGCGGAGCAGTGGAAGAATGACAAAATATGCTTTAGTAGGGGATGTTGGCGGCACCAACGCGCGTCTTGCTCTGTGCGATATTGCCAGCGGCGAGATTTCGCAGGCAAAAACCTATTCCGGGTTGGATTATCCAAGTCTGGAGGCGGTGGTGCGCGTGTACCTGGATGAGCATAGCGTTAGCGTTGAAGATGGTTGTATTGCCATTGCCTGTCCGATAACCGGCGACTGGGTGGCAATGACCAACCATACCTGGGCGTTCTCTATTGCTGAGATGAAAAAAAATCTGGGCTTCAGCCATCTGGAAATCATCAATGATTTCACCGCTGTGTCGATGGCGATCCCGATGCTGAAAAAAGAGCATTTAATCCAGTTTGGTGGCGCGGAACCTGTTGAAGGTAAACCTATTGCGGTTTATGGCGCAGGAACCGGACTCGGCGTGGCGCATCTGGTCCACGTGGATAAACGCTGGGTAAGCCTCCCTGGTGAAGGCGGCCACGTGGATTTTGCGCCTAACAGCGAGGAAGAGGGAATTATCCTTGAGGTTCTGCGCGCGGAAATAGGTCACGTGTCCGCAGAACGCGTGCTGTCTGGTCCGGGACTGGTGAATCTGTATCGCGCGATCGTCAAATCTGACGGACGCCTGCCGGAAAATCTGCAGCCGAAGGATATCACCGCACGGGCGCTGGAAGATTCCTGCATTGACTGTCGTCGTGCGCTGTCGCTGTTCTGCGTCATCATGGGACGTTTTGGTGGCGATCTGGCGTTAACGCTGGGCACATTTGGCGGTGTGTACATCGCCGGCGGTATTGTGCCGCGCTTCCTCGACTTCTTTAAAGCGTCGGGTTTCCGCGGTGGTTTTGAAGATAAAGGCCGTTTTAAAGCCTACGTGCAGGATATTCCGGTGTATCTGATCGTGCACGATAATCCTGGACTACTTGGCGCTGGTGCGCATTTACGTCAGACGCTGGGCCATATTTTGTAAGGTCAGGGCCGGATGGCGCTCAGCGCTTCTCCGGCCTTGTCGTCCTGGCTGTTCATATTTTCTAAAATTATCTTGATCATCTGTTGTTCAAATAAATCGGCATGCAGGTATCTTGTGTTTTTATATTTTTTATCGGTATCCAGATAGGGTTGATGCAAACAAAATTCTGGTGGCGTGCATGAGATCAGGGTGTTAATAAGGTCAATTGGTTTAGGGTATTCTATAAATAGCGGGCCATGGCGATAGTTATGTTTATTTTGCCATTCCGCCAGATCGTCCATAAAACACTCTGCGGTTGGTTTCGGCATCGCGCTGGCTTTATCTTTGCCCAACACAATATAAGCCAGGTTGTATAACCCGTGCGCGTATGGCCAGAACATTTTATGGAGCTTAGTGAGCCCAGGTTCTCTCAATGCAGACACGCTTTTACAATATAAATCGAGTTGTGTGCCTGCTTCTGTCACATCCTCATCCAGGAGCGCCATCAGATAGCTGAGGATGAACATATCGCTTGCTGTTTGCTTCGTGGTCAGTACCTTTTGCGCTCTTTTTCTGGCATCCACTGCAAAGTCTGCGCGTTTGTACCACAACGCCATCATTAAATTCGTCATGGCCAGGTTAACAGGGTGACCGTTATCACTCATGCCCAATTTTTCAGGCAATAAGAGCGGTACTCGGTCAAATAAACCCGCGGCAAGAATCTCCAGTGTCGTCCATACATTAATACTGTGATCGCAGCCTGAGTCCACACCCTGCGTCACATGTTTAATCATCGCAGACTGTCGCAGGGATAAGTGCAGAGATTCCATATCATTTGACTGTATCGCGGTTTTATATCCTAATAAATCCGGGCTGCGCTTCATGCGCAGCATAAAAAGCCATGAACTCAGCTGTTGTTGCAGTGAATAATCCAGATGGCATTGTTCATGAATATCCAGGCACTCAGCTAAATAATCGTCCGTACTTATCCATATCAGGGCGTTTTTTTCCGCTTCTTTTGCGTATTCGCGTAGATATGTACGTTGATATTTTTCGCTCAGCTTCGCCATGACATCACCTGTAAAAAATAGAGTGACGACCAATATACTACAAACTTAGTTCCGCTATCCCGTTCGTCGCGGAAACAACTGAAAGCGTGCGCTGTACTCTCCATTCGTCACGCTTTTTCAGCACTATAAATGCATTAATTGTCTGAATTCTTTCACTTTGCTCCGACTAACCGGGATTTCAAATTCCAGATCCTTTAAACGCAGAATATAAGTGTTGTTAAACCAGGGTTCGATCTCGCGGATTTTATTCAGATTTACGCAGAACGAGCGGTGGCAGCGGAAGAAATGCGAAGCCGGCAGTTTGCTGCAAAATTCGCTGATGTTCATCGGCATGACGTATGATTCTCGTCGCGTATAGACGAACGTCATCTTTTCATGCGCTTCAGCGTAATAGATGTCGTTGATTGGGGTCACGATGATCCGCTCATCTTTGATCAGGTTGATCGTATCGTTTTCGCGGGCCACCGGACTTACAGGGGACGTTCCCGTTTGCTGTTGCTGCCAGGCGGCTTCCAGCTTTTGCAGCATACTGACAATGCGTGATTCCTGGTACGGCTTCAGAATGTAGTCAAAAGCTTCCAGTTCGAAGGCTTCAACGGCATGCTCTTTCCACGCGGTAATAAACACAATAAAGGGTTTATGTGCGAACTGGCTGATATTTTGTGCCAGCAATACGCCGTCCAGCGAGGGAATATTAATATCCAGAAAAATGGCGTCAACGCGGTTGTGCTGGAGATATTTCAGCACGTCCAGACCATCGTCAAACGTGCCGACAATCTCCATCTGGCTGTGCTCTTTTATCAGCCAGCTCAGTTCCTGTTGGGCCAGGAATTCATCTTCAACAATGATGACTTTCACGACTTCACTCCAGGTTAAAGCAATAATGTAGTTGGCGCGGCTGCGGGCGAGTGCACATTAGGTACATAAAAGGCAATCTCTGTGCCTGGCTCCAGACGGCGGATATGTAATCCCTCACCGTAGAGCAGCTTAACGCGATGGTGCACATTCAACAGACCAATTTTATTGCCCGGCATTTCATTGGACTCGACCCGTTCAATCACTTTTGGGTCGATACCATGACCCGTGTCTCGTACGGCAATCCGTACCCGGTTGCCGCACTCCGCAACGCTGATAGTGACCACACCTTTCCCTTTGCAGGGCTGGATCCCATGGACGATAGCGTTCTCGACCAACGGCTGAATCAGCAGGCTGGGAATAAAACAGCTTACCTCTTCATCGATATCATAAATAACGGTCAGCTTGTCGCCAAAGCGGGCCTGTTCGATGGTGATGTAATCCTTGATTTGATACAGCTCTTTCTTGATGTCGATCTGCTCATCGTCTTTTAATTCAATATTATAGCGAAGATAGCGCGACAAATTAAAAATGAGCTGACGTGCGGTGTCCGGGTTAAGGCGTACCGACGATGAAATCGCGTTCAGGGCATTAAACAGAAAATGGGGATTTATTTTGCTTTGCAGCGCGCGTAGCTCTGCCTTATTTGCCATTTCTCGTAGTTGCTCTGCGCGGGAGACTTCAAGCTGGGTGGAGATGATTTGCGACAGACCGATCGCCATTTCCTGTAACGAGGAAGTGATTTGATGAGCGTGACAGTAGTAGATCTTCAGCGTGCCGGTTACGACGCCTTTCTCCCAAAGCGGGATCACCAGCATAGAGTGGATTTCCGGGGTGCGATGCGCTTCATCATTGTTTTTTATGATGATTTTACCGTGATTTATGGCTTCTTGCGTGGTGGGGCTGACGAAGTCATCGTTATCGCGGTAGTTGATCTCTCCGACGCCAACATAGGCCAGAACGTGCTGAGTATTGGTGATGGCAACCGCGTCAGCGTGGATATCGTGGCGAATAATTTCGCACACCTGACGTAACGACTCGCTGTTGACCTGGCGAAAGAGCGGCAGCGTTTTGTTGGCGATATCCAGCGCCAGCTTGGCCTGTTTTGCAGCGCTGGCTTCTTTCTCACCTTCAACGCTTTGTACCAGCATCACGATAAAACCAATACAGACGCTGCCTAGGATCATTGGAATACCGATTTTTGAGACAATATCCAGCCCCAGTTCGGTGGTGGGTGCCCAGGCGACGACCAGTATCATGGTCAGTGATTCGCACAGCATTCCGCCTAAAATACCCGCGCGCCAGTGCTGCGCTTTGGGGATCTTACGGTTGATCCACCCGGCAATGCAGCCAGCCAGAATGCTGGTAATAAAGCAGGGTAGGGCAGTTACGCCGCCAATATCGATCAGGTAACGGTGGGTGCCTGCGATCAGCCCCGTAATAATGCCAACCCATGGACCGAACAGGATCCCTCCTGACATGACCGCGATAATACGCACATTGACCAGAGAACCTTCTACCGGTACGCCTGACCAGGTACTGAACAGGGCAAACATGGAGAAAATCGCGGTAACGGCGAGCAGCTCTTTTGGGGAGTGGGCTGACTTGTGCAACAGTTCGCGAAACAGGCGGATACGAATCAGGAAAAACAGACAGAACAGCATCAGTGCTGCCCGGTCAAATACCGCCAGCAGCATATTGAATATTTCGTGCACGGGTGACTCTTGCGCAAGGGTTAAACCACTATGATAGGTAACCTGAGGCAGGATGACCAGCACCCCCGCAGTTCAGAGCTAATGGGGAAAAACCATAATATTAAAAGGGGATTGTTGCATGATTGTTGTATTTACAATACCTGTCCTGTGAGTGCTGCGTTCAAGGTAATGTATTTAACAACAAAATGTTAAATGATGGTAATTTTTGGCGGGTTGTGAAAATGGTTATTTCCTCATTTTACTCAGCTGTTCCTCTTTTTCGTCAGGAAAAAATATTTTGTTTTGCCTCTCGACAGAAGGAAATTATTCAGGCTATTTTCTAAACGTGCCACCATCGTGGCAGCGTCGCTCGGACGGTCCGGGCGCTAACGTTAATCTGAGGATATTATGGCTGACTCCCGCCCTGAACGTCGCTTTACGCGTATTGATCGCCTTCCCCCGTACGTTTTTAACATCACCGCTGAACTGAAGATGGCTGCGCGTCGGCGCGGCGAAGATATTATCGATTTCAGTATGGGGAACCCGGATGGGGCCACGCCTCCTCACATTGTCGAAAAACTGTGTACCGTGGCGCAGCGCCCGGATACTCACGGTTATTCCACCTCACGCGGCATTCCGCGTTTGCGTCGGGCGATTTCCCGCTGGTACCAGGAACGCTATGACGTTGAGATCGATCCTGAATCCGAAGCCATTGTGACCATCGGTTCCAAAGAGGGGCTGGCGCACCTGATGCTGGCAACACTCGATCACGGTGATACGGTCCTCGTGCCCAACCCAAGTTATCCCATCCATATCTATGGCGCGGTGATTGCCGGCGCGCAGGTGCGTTCAGTGCCGCTGGTTGAGGGGGTCGACTTCTTTAATGAGCTGGAACGCGCAATACGCGAAAGTTACCCGAAGCCGAAGATGATGATCTTAGGTTTCCCATCCAACCCGACCGCGCAGTGCGTCGAGCTGGAATTCTTTGAGAAAGTGGTGGCCCTGGCTAAACGCTATGACGTGCTGGTGGTTCACGACCTGGCCTACGCTGATATTGTTTATGACGGCTGGAAGGCACCATCGATTATGCAGGTACCCGGCGCTCGCGACGTCGCTGTTGAATTTTTCACCCTGTCGAAAAGCTACAACATGGCGGGATGGCGTATCGGGTTTATGGTGGGCAACAAAACGCTGGTGAACGCGCTGGCGCGAATCAAGAGCTATCACGATTACGGGACCTTTACGCCACTGCAGGTTGCGGCAATTGCCGCGCTGGAAGGCGATCAGCAATGTGTGCGGGATATCGCTGAGCAATATAAACGTCGTCGCGATGTGCTGGTCAAAGGACTGCATGAAGCAGGCTGGATGGTCGAGATGCCAAAGGCCTCAATGTACGTTTGGGCGAAAATTCCAGAGCAATACGCCGGGATGGGGTCACTTGAGTTTGCCAAGAAGCTGCTGAACGAAGCGAAGGTATGCGTTTCGCCAGGGATTGGGTTTGGTGATTATGGTGATACGCATGTGCGATTTGCGTTGATTGAAAACCGTGACCGTACCCGCCAGGCTATTCGCGGCATCAAGGCGATGTTTCGCGCAGATGGCCTGTTACCGACCAGTGCAAAATCGACTTCTGAAAGTACCGACTGACAGAATGTTCCCCCAAAATGCAAAACAGGAGCCTGATGGCTCCTGTTTTTTTGCTGCGTCTTTTAATTTAGATCATCAGGGCGAAAGTACCGGCCCAAACGATGACCATAAAAGAAATGCCCATAAAGAAATATTTCACTTTTCATCTCTCCGCGTACCTGAGGTACGTCTAAATGAACATATGCTTACCTGACAGAGAGCTGATGCACTCGCGAACGAAAGGGAGAATACCCCTCATTTGCTTGGCTGCATCACCTCAGAATTCTGAGCTTTAATGCTCCAGACGGCGCTAATGTACGCCTAAAAATGAGGAGAGACAAGAGGCATTTTTTTATTTAATTTTAATAACTTACAACTGTCGTGATTCGGCGACAGTTTAATTTCTGCCGGTAATAAATTGCTATTGAGCGACGGAATGGTTACTCGGAGAATTCTCATATCGCCATGATGTTAATGCGGTTAATTTTTCGCGGAATGAGATAATGAAAAGGTTAAAAATGACCAGATTAATGATGTTAGCACTCGTTTTTACGCCACTGACGTCGATGGCGGCCTCACCGTTGGCGTTTAATTTCAGCTGCGCAAGTATTGGTGGTGTGAATAGTGATGGCAAAGGCAATGTTTGGATTGATGGCTCGAAGGCGACGGTGAAGGCCTTCAATGAAAATTACTGGGAAGCCAAAAGCGGGAACAATACGGTTTCTATTTCTCGTAAAGATGACGGAAATCCGGACGTTTCCTGGAGTGGGCCGAATCGAAAGCACGGGGTATGCCTGCCTGAAGATAATATTGACTTTTCTGGGGCCAAAAAATCGACCAGCACTGGACCCTCTTTTTCCTGCGCTGCGGTTGCAAAGGGCAGTATCGAAGAGATTATCTGCCAGAGTCCTTCGCTCTCAGAAATGGATTTAGCGTTAAACGGGGCCTACAAGCAGGCGCTGGTTAAATCGAGCAATAACCCGACGCTGAAAGCAGAGCAGCGCGGTTGGGTGAAAGGGCGTAACGAGTGCTGGAAGGAACAGGATAAATCAGCCTGCATCGCCCGCAACTACAACGAGCGAATGGCTGAACTGCACAGCAAATGGGGCGTTAAGTAATTCAACCGTAGAAAAAAAGAAAGGCCTTACGGCCTTTCTTTTTAGATATACAACGAAGCTTCACCCATCGGGCGAGTTTTGAAGCGACGGTGGATCCAGAGATACTGCTCGGGTGCACGCATGATCTCTTTTTCGATAATTTTGTTCATATACGCCGCAGCCTGGCTTTCATCTGCCGGGTAACCTTCCATTTCTGGGGTGATGAACAGGCGGTAACCGGTGTTATCTGCTTTTCTCACCATGGTTACGGTCAGCATTGCTGCGCCCGATAATCGTGACAGCACGTAGGTACCGTTGGTGGTCGCCACGTCTTTGACTGCGAAGAAGGGGGCGAATGAACTCCCTTTACGACCATAGTCCTGATCGGGGGCAAACCACACTGCCTCGCCTTTTTTCAGGGCGCCGACAATACCACGCAGATTATTTCTGCCGATCATCGCCTTGTTGGAGCGCATACGACCGCGGGTTTGGATCCACTCCATCAACTTATTATTGTGCGGACGATAGGTTGCCATCATTGGCTGGCAAAGCCCCATTACGCGACCACCCAACTCGAGCGACATAAAGTGTACGCCAACGACCATCACGCCACGATTTTGCATCTGAGCGCGCTTCAGGTTGTCCAGCCCTTCTACATCAAACCATTTGCGCACCCGACGGTCCGGCCAGAACCAGGCCATACCTGTTTCAAGCAGCCCCATGCCGAGCGAACGGAAATTCTCATCGACCAGTTTGTCTCTTTCTTCCTGTGACAGATTTGGGAAACAGAGTTCGAGATTTTTACGTGCAATAGATTCACGGCGTTTTAAAAATGGACGAGCCAGCGTTCCTGTACGGGTACCAAGAAAACACAATACGGGATAGGGAAGCTGTACCAGTAACCAGAGCACACCAACACCAAACCATGTGAGCCAGTAGCGCGGATGCAAAAACGCGCGTGAAAATTTACATTGGGGGAACATAAGCACCTGTTGTTGATACGAAATAGATGTATCGCGAAGATTCTTTGCCTGTCGCTTTACACTCTGCACTGATCGTTAGGCCGCCATGAACGACATTGGTTCCTGTAAAGAGTGTAAAACTGAGTCAGGACAAAACCACGAGGGGGCATGAATGATCGGACGCACAATGTACACCCGAAAATTAATGTCAGCCAGAAATAATTACTCAAGATTCGTAAATGTTTTTAGGGCGATTAAGGGCAAAATTTCGCCTATATATAATTCGTTGTTTTTATGATGATTAAATAAACGACGGAGAAACAGTGTAATAGTAAGCGGTCGAATAATTTTTGTGAATAAAATGTTGCTCAAATTGCATGCAGATAGGAATTGTCTTAGAATATAAAGTTAAGGGAGTGTAAGGACTTACGTTAAGTTTACGGCAGACAGGAGGTATCGCTATGCTCTATTTCTGGACCTTTCTCATACTGAGCATTCTGTGCGTCAGTTGCTATATCTGGCAGGTTATAGGCGCTGCGGCGTCAATTAGCGCTTTTCTCGGCATGGCCATCCTTACGGCATTAATTTACGTTTTTACTATGCGGCTGACCAATGGTAACGAAATGGTAACTGGATTATTCCTGTTTCTTGCTCCGACATGTGGTTTGATCATTCGCTTTATGGTCGCGGATGGTAAGCAATAATTTGCAATCTTACGTTTAGCAATAAATTATCACTTTGAGTTATTTATTATTTATCTGAGTTTATCGAAGTGCCAGCATCGCT
>NZ_SZWU01000034.1:18025-28195 GCF_005280935.1 Citrobacter sp. wls757
CGCCAACTGGAGTGATGCTTCCTCTTGCTGAGCATTTTTTCGCTGTTGCTCAAGTTCCAGCGCACCGCGATGAGAGAGGTAGCAGAACAGGATGCAGCAAACAATACCCCCCATCAGCAGATAGAAGCCGCCGTGCCACCCCATTTTGTCGACCATTACGCCAAACAGACTGGTGCCCAGCGATGCGCCAAAAATGTAGCTCATAAATCCGCGCAGTCCTACTGCAGAACCTACTGCGAAGCTGGGGACGATTTCCATCGTCTGAACAGAAGCGAGGAACTGTGGAACATAGATCAGGCAACCCACAATGGCGGCAAAAATAGTGACCATCAGCAGGGATTCACTTTTCCAGTAGCCGATCAAACAGACGAAAATCAGCGCCATACAAATCATGGCCAGCGGCATGCGACGGCCTTTAAACAGTTTATCGGTAAGCCAGCCCGCCAGTAATGTGGAAGGGATTGCCGCCCATTCAAAAAACAGAAAAGCGATGCTCATTTGCTCTTTCGAGAAATGTTTTTCGGTTAACAGATAAATAGGCAACCAGCTAATCATGCCAAAACGCACCATATAGACGAAGACATCTACCAGTGAAACATACCATGCATTCTTATTACGCAGCACATAGGTGCAGAAGATCTGGAAGGCACTCATATTTTCTGGCGCCTGGTCAGTGTGTCGGGAATTTAATACTACTTTTTCTTCCGGCATCATTTGTTCCAGAGCCGGTAAGCCTTCCTGGCGCGGTGAACCTTTCCCCAGAATCAGCACAATAAAAGCAAACAGTACGGCAACACCGGCCGGGACAATATAGCTGGCGCTTTGCCAGTGCTCGCTCCCTAAAATGGCAAAGGCGGCACCAACAATCGGAGCGACAATACCACCGCCAACGTTGTGAGAAATATTCCAGAATGCGCCGACGCGTCCACGTTCTTTACGCGGAAACCAGTTGGCGATGGTAATAAATGAAGGACCAACGCCCATTCCCTGAAACAAACCGTTGAAAACGACCAGAGCGGCAAAAATCCAGAATCCGGTACTGAATCCTAAACCGACGTTTACGATGGCGCACAGAACCAGGCCGCATGCCATAAAGACCTTAGGGCTGGCCTTGTCTGCCAGACTACTCATAATGCCTTTACTGATCCCATAGGCAATAAGCATGCAGCTGCTGAGTAGACCAATTTGCGTGGCACTGAGATCCAGATGTTCTTTCAGGTACGGTGTTGATAGCGTGAAGTTATTACGCACAATATAGTACGCAAGATAGCCAATAAATACGCTGAGTAATGCCTGAATGCGGTATCGGCCATAAGTTTCCTGGACTTTCTCCGCCGGGACTTTATTTGCCGCTGGCCCTGCCTTAAATATGGATAACATATCATCACCTAAATTTATATTGATGTGAATATCAGGATTTTTCGCAGTGAAGAGTGAAATAGACGGCAGAGAAACTCAAGTTGATGAAATGAGTCACTATTGACACAATTTGTGGATTGCGTGGCTGATTTTGACTCTTTTTAAATAATGGCTTTTCAATTCCATTCTTTTACGAACGCTTTTATCATCGGCGTGTGCGGATATTAACAAATTCAGACTGCGTTTTCGGGTATTCTTTACCGATGTCGTCACTTTCCGTTTGGTTATTCTACGAATAACCTTATTCTTCCCCCAGTCGGTGATAAACGGGTAAGTTTTGTCTCAATATTATTTTTTGCATATGTTGGTATTTATGAACGGGATCACAAACAGACTTTTGGGCCGGGGGCGTTGTTGGGCGTTCTCGCTCTGTTTTATGTCGTTGTCGGTGAGTTGCCTGGCGCAGGGTAAAGAGCTGGTAATGGCGACAACCTTTTCCCCTGGGGCAACGGCCTGGATTATTCAGCGTTGGCAGACTGAACCGGGGTCGGTGATGATTCGCACGTTAAACCGGACCAGCAGTTCGTTGGAGCAACTGCTGGATACCGCGAATGCGGAAAATGTTGATCTGATTTTGACCTCATCCCCTATGCTGTTGCAGCATCTGCAGGAGCATCAGAAGTTGGCGCCTTTCGAAAATGCGTTGCCGGAAAGCCAGCGGCTGGTGCCAGACTCTATCCGTTCGACCTCCGTGGCAGTGGCGATATCTGGTTTTGGTCTGTTGATTAATCGTTCTGCGCTGGTGGCACGACATCTGTCGCCTCCTGCCGACTGGGGGGATTTAACGCTGCCCAAATATCAGAACGCGCTGTTGATGAGTAGCCCATCGCGTTCGGATACCAACCATCTGATGGTTGAGTCATTGCTACAGCAAAAAGGGTGGGAAGCGGGGTGGGCGACGCTGCTGGCGAGTGCTGGAAATCTGGTGACGATTTCATCACGCAGTTTTGGCGTAGCCGACAAAATTAAGAGTGGCCTGGGCGTGGCGGGGCCGGTCATTGATAATTATGCCAACCTGTTGCTTAACGATCCTCACCTGGCTTTTACCTATTTTCCACGCTCGGCGGTATCGCCAACCTATGTTGCTGTTCTCAAGAACAGCCAGCACCCCAATGAAGCGCGTCGTTTTATCCGCTATTTGTTAAGCCCGGAGGGACAGCGGATCCTTGCTGATGCGAATACGGGGAAATATCCGGTAACGCAGCTCGCATCTGATAATCCCCGCGCTGCTCAGCAGGCTATTTTACTGAACCAGCCTCCGCTTAATTATCGGCTGATCCTTAAGCGACAACAGTTAGTCCAGCGGATGTTTGATACCGCCATCAGTTTCCGTCTTGCGCAACTGAAGGATGCATGGCGGGCACTATACAGTGCGGAAGCACGCCTGAAACGCCCGCTACCCGAAATCAGAGCCTTACTGACCAGCGTTCCGATAGATGCCAAAAGTAGTGAAGATGAAGCCTGGCTTGCGCAGTTTGATAATAAAAGCGTTGCCGAACAGCAGATGATGGAGTGGCAGCTCTGGTTTCTTAAAAACCAGCGTCAGGCGATATCAAAACTGGAAGAATTAAAATGAAAGGTGGATCGATACTGCAACGCCTTCGCCAACTCAGCATCAGCAGCAGCCTGCGGGGAGCCTTTCTAACGGGCGCATTACTGACGTTGAGCGTAAGCTGCGTCAGTTTGTACTCCTGGCATGAGCAGAGCTCGCAGATACGCTATTCGCTTGATGATTACTTCCCGCGCGTGCATTCCGCTTTCTTGATTGAAGGAAATCTTAACCTGGTTGTGGACCAGCTAAATGAATTCCTGCTGGCTCCCAATACAACAGTAAGGCTGCAACTGCGCAATCAGATAATCTCGCATCTGGATAAAATCGAAGTGCTGAGCAGGGGGTTGCAACCAGCAGAACAGCAGCAGCTGGCGGTGATTTTGCAGGATAGCCGGGCGCTGATGGCGGAACTGGACCGGGTGCTCTACAACATGTTCCTTGTACGCGAAAAAGTGAGCGAGCTTTCCGCGCGCATTGATTGGCTACATGATGATTTTACTACTGAGCTGAATTCACTGGTGCAGGATTTTACCTGGCAGCAGGGGACGTTGCTGGATCAAATCGAGGCCAAAAATGGTGATGCGGCGCTGTATCTCAAACGTGCCCGAGAGGTGCAAAACGAGCAGCAGCAGGTCTACACCCTGGCAAGAATTGAAAACCAGATCGTTGATGATTTACGCGACAGGCTCAATGAACTGAAATCGGGTAGCGACGATGGCATGCTGGTGGAGAATCACATCCGCTACCTGGAAAATCTGAAGAAAACGGCAGATGAAAATATCCGTACCCTCGATGACTGGCCCAGTACTATCACACTGCGACAAACTATCGATGAGCTGCTGGAAATCGGGATGATGAAAAATAAAATGCCCGATACGATGCGCGATTATGTCGCAGCGCAAAAAGCGCTGGTTGATGCCAGCCATGCCAGAGAGGCCACGCTTGGGCGCTTTCGAACACTGCTGGAAGCGCAACTGGGGAGTAGCCATCAGCAAATGCAGACGTTTAACCAGCGGCTGGAACAAATTGTTCGCGTCAGCGGTGGACTTATCCTGCTGGCGACGCTGCTGGCGCTACTTCTCGCCTGGGGGCTTAACCACTACTTCATTCGCTCGCGTCTGGTGAAGCGTTTTACTGCGCTCAACCAGGCCGTGGTGCAAATTGGTCTTGGCAGAACGGATGCCTCTATCCCGGTATATGGACGCGATGAACTGGGGCGTATCGCAGGCTTACTGCGTCATACCCTGGGCCAGTTGAGCGCGCAAAAAAATCAGCTGGAGCAGGAAGTGACCGAGCGCAAGGAGATTGAATCCGATCTTCGTGCAACGCAAGATGAGCTGATCCAGACGGCAAAACTGGCGGTGGTCGGCCAGACTATGACCACGCTGGCGCACGAGATTAATCAACCGCTGAATGCGCTGTCGATGTACCTGTTTACGGCAGGGAGGGCAATCGAACAGGGGCAACCCGCTCAGGCCAGAAGCACATTAACCAAAGCGGAAGGGCTGATTACTCGCATCGATGCCATTATCCGTTCACTGCGTCAGTTTGCTCGCCGGGCCGAACCTGGCACGCCTCTGCATCCGGTCGATCTCCGACAAATGTTCAACGCTGCCTGGGAACTGTTGGCCATGCGACACAAGCCACAGCAGGGTACGCTGACGCTCCCAGACCGGGGCGTGTGGGTGGCTGGTGATGAAGTGCGTATCCAGCAGGTGCTGGTAAACGTCCTGGCAAATGCGCTGGATGCCTGTCCGGTTGCGGCGAAAATAGAGGTTCACTGGCAGACCGAAGGCAGTCGGTTGTGCGTATTTATCAGCGATAACGGCCCCGGCTGGCCTGGGGCATTATTACCATCACTGTTAAAACCGTTTACCACCAGTAAGGATGTTGGCCTCGGTATTGGCTTATCGATTTGTGTATCGTTAATGATGCAAATGAACGGCGAACTGCGCCTGGCGTCGACCCCGGGGCGCAATGCCTGCGTCGTTCTGCAATTTAATCTGACGGATGTAAACGATGTTGAGTGATGAATATTCTGTTCTGCTTATTGATGATGATGCCGATGTTCTTGACGCTTACACCCTGTTGCTTGAACAGGAGGGATATCATGTATTCGCATGCAGTAACCCTTTTGATGCCCGAAATTGGCTGCAGGCCGACTGGCCAGGGATTGTCCTGAGCGACGTGTGTATGCCTGGCTGTAATGGAATTGACCTGATGACGTTGTTTCATCAGGATGACAATCAGCTTCCGATCCTGTTGATCACCGGACATGGCGATGTCCCGATGGCGGTGGACGCGGTGAAGAAAGGTGCGTGGGATTTTCTGCAAAAACCGGTTGATCCAGGCAAACTGCTGGTGTTGGTAGAGGATGCGTTGCGTCAGAGAAAATCTGTGATTGCACGTCGTCACTATTGCCAGCAAAAGCTCCAGGTTGAACTGGTCGGCTACAGTGACTGGGTTAATCAGTACCGCCAGCGCTTACGGCAACTGGCTGAAACGGATATTGCCGTCTGGTTTTATGGCGAGCCGGGAACGGGGCGTATGACCGGAGCCCGTTATTTGCATCAGCTTGGGCGCAGCGCTGAAGGACCGTTTATCCGCGGGGAATTGACGTTAGAGAATGCGGGGCAACTCAATGACCTTATTGCCCAGGCGCAAGGGGGAACGCTGGTCCTGAGCCATATTGAGTGCCTGACGCGCGAACAGCAGCACCAGCTGGTGCATTTGCAAAGCCAGGAGCGGCGTCCGTTTCGCTTAATTGGCATTGGCGCCACTTCGTTGGTGGAACTGGCGGCAACTAATCAGATTGTGGCCGAACTTTATTACTGTTTTGCGATGACGCAAATTGGTTGCCAGCCGTTGTCTCAGCGCCCGGATGATATTGAGCCGCTGTTTCGCCATTATCTGCAGAAAGCCTGTCTGCGTCTGAACCATCCGGTGCCCGAGGTTGACGGGGAATTACTAAAAGGAATGCGGCGTCGCGTGTGGTTGAGCAATGTTCGAGAGCTGGCCAATGCCGCCGAGCTTTTTGCCGTTGGGTTATTGCCACTGGCTGAAACCGCGAATCCACAGCTACATTTGCCCGAACCGACACCGCTCGATCGTCGGGTTGACGAGTACGAGCGACAGATCATTACCGAAGCGCTTAATATTCATCAGGGACGTATTAATGAAGTGGCGGAGTATTTACAAATTCCGCGTAAGAAACTGTATTTGCGCATGAGAAAATACGGACTGAGCAAGGAACACTATAAGTTTTAGCAGATGGCGTGTGGGGAAGAAGAGCGGTTGACGGTATTTCGGTGGCGGCGCTAGCGTTCACCGAAATACGCGACGGAACTCCGGGTGATTATCGGGGTGTTTTTCTTACCACATCAAATCGTCAGGAATGACAAAATCAGCATACGGATCGTCTTCGTCCTTCGCTTCCTGGCTCAGTTCGCAATTGAGAACAATATAGCTTGCATCACGCTGGGCAATCTTGTCGGCGACAACAGCCGGGATAATGGCGTATTCGCTCTCGCTGCTGCTTTCAGCAGTCAGGCGGGCAATGGCCAGACGGCCCTTGATCAACTGAGACTGGGTTACCTTATCAACATAAACTTTTTTGATCAGGTTATTGTCAGTAAAGTTGTAACCAATATCGCCACGGGAAATGGTGATTTTGTTCATCTCGATCAGCTGCTTGATCTGCGCTTTGTATTCTTTAGACAATGCGGCCTGCTTCTGCTGTTCGCTGAGCTGCTTATCACGCTCGACCTGTGCTTTTTTATTTTCTTCAACCGCTTCTCTGGCTTCACGAGCCTGAACGCGCGATTTTTTCGCCGTTCTCTGCACTTTCGCCATTTTTTTGCTGCTGACCAGACCTGCTTTAAGCATCTGTTCTTGTAGGGTAAGTTTTGTCATTGTCGCTTCTAATCCAAAAAAATCGTTGCAAGGATTATAACCTTAACGTTCGACGGGACGCCAGAATGATGGCCGCGCCATGGCTGTTATCTCGGGCTGCTGTCACTGTCCTGTGCTTCTCTCTCTTTTGAATCAGTTAATGATTACCTGATTTTTTAATAAAAAATAATATGCCAAATAAGTTAATAAAATGGACTATAGGTTTACAAATCCGTATTAGTCAGGGTTTTATTCTGATTGAAGTAATTAAATAGAGTTATTCTGGCAAAAATTTAATCTAAAAAACAAACGGTTGCCCATTGTTCAAATTTAAAGAGCCGCTTCTTTACGCCGATAACCATAATGAAGATATGGATAATGGAGGGAAGTGGCATGTGGTGGGTTTATCGAATGCCGATGAAAATGAAGTTAATAATTGCGCTACAACCATTATTACTGGCGTTATGTTGGTTTGCTGGTTCAGGAATATTAACGCGCATTGAGACAGAACGGCAGATGGAGAATATTGCCCAACTGACAGCGCTCGCACGCAGTGCCGGAAATGTAGTGCATGAATTGCAAAAAGAACGCGGCATGAGTGTCGGGTTTCTGGGGGCTGAAGGGAAGACGTTCAAAGATGAGTTAAACGCACAGCGGACTTTGACCGATCGCGAGATCGAGATATTTGTGCGGTCACTGTCCGATACTGCCTTACCGGAAGGGGATGTCGCCACTTCTGTCGCTGCGTTTAAGAAAAATATTCTTTCGCTCGCTACCATCCGCGAAAACGTCACGCAGTTGGGGCTTCCGGCTTCAGATGTGGTTAAGTTTTATACCAACGCCATTGCTGATGTGCTGAATTTTGTGGGTAGATTGGGGCAGTTGACGGATTCTGGTGAGATGGCAAACGCATTCGCCGCCTACTACAACCTGCTGAATTTGAAAGAACAGGCGGGTATTGAACGGGCGCTGTTATCAAATATCTTTTCCTCCGGTCATTTCGCCGACGGACAGTTACATCAACTCAGTGATGTCGTCAGTAAACAGAACGTTTGGTTGGCAGAATCGTTACGCCTTAGTTCACCGGAACAGGCGGCCATGTTGAAAAGCCGCTTACAGTCAGCAGAAGCGTCAAAAGCCCTCTCATTTCGCGAGATCGCGTTTAACCATGTCGAGAACGGTGGATTTGGTGTCGATCCTACGGTCTGGTTTAAAGTACAAACCCAGCGTATTGAAGTGATGCGGCAGATAGAAAATGTGACGGCGAATCGTCTGTTGGCGAATGCAGAAAAACTCGCGCAAGATGCACGAAAAAACTGGCAAATATATATGGCTGTTAGCCTGTTAGCACTCCTGGCATCATTGACGTTCGCAGGGGCCATCGCAATCAATATGCACCGTCAGTTTAGTGACACGCTACGCAAGATTGCGGGTATGAATGGCGATCTGACTCAACGTCTGGCGACCCCGGGCAAAGATGAGCTTTCCTCACTTAATCGTGCCTATAACACGATGCTGGAAAGTATTCAGCATATCGTACAGGAGATTAAGCAAGGCTCCGTGGTTTTGTCCGATGCCAGTAGCAGTATTACGGCGGGAAATCAGGATCTGGCTCAACGTACAGATGAACAGGCTGCATCAATAGTAGAAGCTGTGGCCAGTATGGAGCAGCTATCAACTGCGATTACGCAAACAGCGGATAATGCCCGCGAAGCTGAGCATCTGACAATCAGACTGGAAAAAGAGGTCCGACAGGCCAGTAACGTTGCCAGTGCGGCGAACCAGAGCATGGGGGATATTCGCGCTTCCAGTGAGAAAATCTCGAATATTGTGACCTCGATTGATGATATTTCGTTTCAGACTAACTTACTGGCGCTGAATGCGGCAGTGGAAGCTGCACGTGCTGGAGAGATGGGCAGGGGGTTTGCTGTCGTAGCCAGTGAAGTGAGAAATCTTTCGCAGCGTTGCGCCAAAGAGGCTAACCAAATCCGTGAGCTGGTCGCGCAGAATATGGTCAAAATTAGTGAGGGTGTTGAGCGGGTTACTGCATCTGCTACCGCGCTGGAAGCCGCGGCGGATAATACCACCAGTATGAAGCAATATATTGCGGATATCGCTCGTGTGGCGACGGAGCAGTCACAAGGGGTAACCCAGATAAACCTGGCATTGCGACCGATGGAGCAGGTCACACAGCAAAATGCGGCGTTGGTATCTCAGGCTGCGAGCGACAGCCAGCGGCTGGACAATCTGTCGGCAACCATGAAGGATCTGGTTAACCGTTTTGTTGTCTGACGTGATGCCGTTTAACCGACTCGGACAACATACCGGGTCGGTTAAGTCTCATCACCTTATTGTAAGTTGCATACTGTTAACGCTGGCTCAGAACAACTTTTCGCTGAGCACATAATATGACTACTGACAGCTTAAAATCCAATTGTCTTGTCATGAGTTTTCGGGATTTAAGTTCTTTCATCGTAACACCGCGAATATGACCTTCATCTATCAGTTTCTTTATCTCTGCAGTGCTGAGTAAAAGCTGTCGCTTCAATATCGATAGCACATTAATCTGAAAAGAATGGGAAAGTCTGATGCTGACGGTGACGTTCTGGCCGCTGTTGATGCTGACCTGCCACTGTTCCTGAATACGAAAATCAGGTTTACCTGCAAGCTCAGCATTATTCCGGTTCAGGGTCGCTTTATCATTGGCAAAATAGTGAACTGTACTGGCATCGTTAGTGATAAATCGATGATACAGCTCGCGATTGATTTTGCTGACGTGAAGCCGTGAAAACAGTGAGATGTTCCATGTGTATTCGCAGTGGATGCATTTATAAATACTCCAGATATCGAGCACTTTCTTTTGCGAATTGACTCTGAATGCTCCGGAAGGTGCGAATTCGCGTTTTACATTACATGATGGACAATGCTTAGCTATGCGCTGGTACCCGACAGGGGTGACAGTCCATGTGACTTTCATACCATACCTTTTTTAACCCAAATAAATTCGGATCCGTTTTGAACGAACCATCGGTTTTATGTGAGAAAAATATTTTTTAAATATTTTTCAGTGGGTTAAGAAAAGATTTCTAACACAGTGACCCTTTCTGCCAACAAATGAATCTCGCGAGATTATCAGTGTGGATACACTCAAGTATATGAGTTCAATCAATATTTATTATGTTGCCCGGAGGGAGTGCAACTTATGGCGTCGGTCATCCTGGTAATTTCTTCCTGTAGGTATTCGAGGGGAGGTTGTTGAAAAGAGAAAGGGACTGACGTGAGTCACAGAGCATCCCCGCCTTTATGGC
>NZ_SZWU01000034.1:28234-52219 GCF_005280935.1 Citrobacter sp. wls757
TAAATGGCTACAACAGGTTTTCCGTCATTACCTATGGTTCCCCGGTACATCCCTTCAGAGTTGAAGGACATGGTGTAATTACCTGCTTTATCAAGCACAATAACCCCACCGCTGCCATTCAGCGCCTTAACTTCATCCAGGGCATTCTGTGCTGCGTCCTTTAAAGGGATATTGCGGTATTTCACTTGGGCTGCAATGTTATAAGCGGTAAGCGTGCGGATAAACATTTCTCCTGAACCGGTTGCGGATACCGCCACGGTTTCATTGTCGGCATAATTACCTGCGCCAATGATAGGTGAATCTCCTACTCGTCCGTAACGTTTGTTGGTCATTCCGCCTGTAGATGTTCCGGCAGCCAGATTACCTTCTTTATCCAGTGCAACAGCACCGACAGTGCCATATTTATAGTCATACATCATCGGATCAGCAAACAGAGCTGCGCTCTTTCCGTCGTGATCCAGGAGCACTTTTTCTTTTTTAATTGCATTCTGTAATTGCTGCCAGCGAAAATCAGTTTTGAAATAAGCCGGATCAACGATTGCGAGTCCCTGTTCTTTTGCAAAGGTATCCGCGCCTGTCGAGACCATGAGAACATGTGGACTTTGCGTCATAACGGCATACGCCGCATTAATTGGGTTTTTAACAGTGGTTACACTGGCAACGGCACCGGCTTTTCGGCTTTTCCCGTCCATAATGGACGCATCCAGTTCATTGCGGCCATCGTGGGTAAAAACGGCGCCTTTACCTGCGTTGAAGAGAGGGGAATCCTCCATAACATTAATCGCTTTCTGAACGGCTTCCAGGCTGCTACCGCCTTTATTCAGAACGGCATAGCCAGCATTCAGAGCTTCAGTGAGTTTTTCTGTATACTGCTTTTCTTGTTCTGGTGTGATGGTATCTTTTGTAATAGTACCGGCACCACCATGGATCACCAGCCGTATCGGCGATTGCGTGTCTCCCCATGCGGGAGTAGTTAGTAAGGTACATAGGGTCAAGATAGAGATACAGGTCTTGATTCTGATCATATGAATAAATTCCTTTTTTCTAGGCGATGAATCATTTCGGACAATGTCACCGGTAATTTTTATTATTACCGGTATTAATCAGCCTGCTTGGGAGAAGTTCCCCTGATGAGCTGGCTAAAAATTAATCATGACTATATTTCAATAGTCATAACTCATGTGAATTGATTTTAGTCATAAAATATTTTTAATGATTGATTTACCAAATAATGAAGCGTTTCCGCAGAAGTTTCTCTTATTCCACTGACAATGCCTGCAGGCTTCTGGTTGCAGCCTGTCGCTGGTAAAGTGAGCAACCAATACCGAAATCTGGCCAGAAGGGAATTCAGTGTGACCGAGCGTATTGATTATCAGGCTGAAAAATACAGTTTTACTGAGGCGAGAGAGAGTTCTCGTCTTACCGGCCAATGGGCTGATGTTATTGCTGAATGTCGGGTATTGAAGGCAGATCCAGAAGAACGTCTGCGTATTGCTTTATTGAATGTGGATTACGTGACCAGCTTTGAGCTGCCTTTCCGCCTGTTATTACTCCGTACCCCGCAACTGATTGCCAGTGTGCGTGAAGAGCTGCAGCTTAGTCAGAAAAACGTCATCTTTAACGGCAAACGCTTTGGTTGTGTTTACAGCCTGAAAGCGAGTCTCGGTGGGATACCGGATGAATTTCAGTACCGCTTGTCACATCGTATCCGGCGCATTAGTCCTGAAGGTTCAAGCGAAGCGCCATATCAGCAGATTGCTAAAACAGTAAAAGCGCCGCGTGAACGTCTGAAGCTGGCACTGGAATTGGGCCTTGATGTCACTGCGCTGGATGGGCTTTTCTGGTTTGGTAGCCAGCGTATTGCCGCTGATGTGTTGAGGCTGAGAAAAGCAGGGATGCGGATAGCGACAAAGCAGAAAATGGTGTCCGACAATCTTACTGCAACAGTGAGGAATGTGCCGTATTACCGCCTGGCCCAGGGATGAACTGACTGGTAAATGAAGGGATTATAACGGGGAGCATAAGAATTCATGGTGTCCCCTGCAGGAATCGAACCTGCAACTAGCCCTTAGGAGGGGCTCGTTATATCCATTTAACTAAGGGGACGAAGCGGCACGAGTATAGCGTTTTTTACTCACAACGGTAAGTCTCAGGCCGCCCGACTGCTCAAACAGTCACCATTCAGGCCTGTTTTTTCTGGTTTTTCTGCTTTTGCTCATCACGCTTTGCTTGCAACCTGGCTTCTTCCTTGCGTTTGTTGCTCATATCATTGCGGATCTGCGCATGGCTCATTAGCGCGAAAATAAACGTTCCGCCACAGATATTCCCGGCGAGCGTTGGTAGCGCAAAGGGCCAGAAAAAATCACTCCAGTGCAGCGTGCCATTAAAGACCAAATAGAGAATTTCCACCGAGCCGACGACGATATGCGTGGTATCACCTAACGCAATCAGCCAGGTCATCAGAATAATGACCACAATTTTTGCCGCTCCGGCGGCGGGGAACATCCACACCATCGTGGCAATTAACCAGCCAGAAATGATGGCGTTGGAAAACATCTCCACAGGAGTGTTTTTCATCACATCCATACCAATTTTCACGAAGGCATCGCGGGTCTCTTCATCAAAAATCGGCATATGTTCAAAGGCCCATGCGGCAACCCCGGTGCCAATAATATTACCCAGCAGCACCACGCTCCACAGGCGCATCAACAGGCCAAAATTGCCGAGGGTAGGGTTTTGCATCACCGGCAGTACAGCGGTGACGGTATTTTCGGTAAAAAGTTGCTGGCGGGCCATAATGACAATAATAAAGCCGAAGGTATAACCGAGGTTCTCGAGTAAAAATCCCCCTGGCACGCCTTCCAGCTGTACGTGAAAAATCCCTTTTGCCAGTAGCGAGGCTCCCATCGACAGTCCTGCTGCGATGGCTGACCACAGTAGCGCCATCGCGTCACGCTCCATCTCTTTCTCCCCATCCTGGCGAATATGTTCATGGATTGCCATGGCGCGGGAGGGGAGTCTGTCCTCATCAAGCTCTATCTTTTTTCCTGTTAGCTTTTCATCGCTTTCCACCTCGAGTTCGTCGCTGTGTCGATCAATCTTATCTTTCTTGATGTCATTCATGGCCGAATCCTGAATAAGCACGTATTGCTAAAGCGTAGCGGCTTTTGTCTGAAAATCAGCGGGAGAAAGTCTGAGATAGCAAAAATAGTAACGTTTGTTTTTATCGGGTTAGTTAGAATAGAACCGCCGCGGAGTGCGCATTACCAGGCTATGATCAAATCTGTAAGACAGGGTATATAGACATCATTTGACGTGCTGTTACAATCGCTCACATCTAAACAGGCGGATACGTCATCGTTCCGTCATGGATGGCAATCAGCGATAGCCATAAAACACAGGGAGACACTTATGAAGCTTCGCCTGTCGGCGCTTGCGCTGGGAACCACACTTTTGGTGGGGTGTGCGAGCTCCGGTACTGAACAGCAGGGGCGTTCGGACCCATTTGAAGGGTTCAACCGCACCATGTACAACTTCAACTTTAATGTTTTAGATCCATACGTTGTAAGACCCGTAGCTGTTGCCTGGCGTGACTATGTTCCGCAGCCGGCGCGTAATGGTTTAAGCAACTTTACGGGGAACCTTGAAGAGCCGGCCGTCATGGTCAACTATTTCCTGCAAGGCGATCCTTATCAGGGGATGGTGCACTTTACCCGTTTCTTCCTGAATACCCTGTTAGGTATGGGCGGCTTTATCGATGTGGCAGGTATGGCTAATCCGAAGTTGCAGCGCGTTGAACCACACCGCTTTGGCAGCACGTTAGGCCACTATGATGTTGGTTACGGGCCGTATATGCAGCTTCCGTTCTACGGTAGTTTCACGCTGCGTGATGACGGTGGTGATATGGTCGATACACTGTATCCGGTACTGTCCTGGCTGACCTGGCCGTTGTCGATAGGCAAATGGACGGTTGAAGGGATTGAAACTCGCGCGCAATTGCTCGACTCTGACGGTCTGCTGCGTCAGTCTTCCGATCCTTACATCATGGTGCGTGAAGCTTACTTCCAGCGTCATGACTTTATTGCGAACGGCGGGAAACTCAAACCAGAAGAAAACCCGAACGCGAAAGATATTCAGGATGATTTAAAAGAGATCGATTCTGAGTAAGGAATTGGGCAAATAAAAAGGTGAGCTAAAAAGCTCACCTTTTTTACGTCTGAAGAAAATCAGAATGCGTAGTTCAAGTTCATACCGTACAACCAGGCTTTCCCTTCAGATTCAAAGGAGTATGGACCTTCTTCGAATTTCACTTTCTGACCGTGCATATAAGAGATGCCAACATCCAACGATGCATCCTTATTAAAGGCGTAGGTTGTACCCGCACTCAGCCAGAAGCGGTCCTGATCCGGAATAGAGATGGAACGACGGTTTGCCGGAACCGGGCTATCATCAAAGGCGATACCGGTACGGAACGTCCAGGTATCATCATAGTAATAGGTAGTACCGAGCGCGATGCGATAAGAGTCTTTGAAGCCTTCTTCTTTATAGAACAAGGTTTGGCCGTTGTTGCCTTTTGCTTTCAGCTCCTGGAACTGACTCCAGCTGGTATAAGCCATACTGTAGTGAACCGCCCACTGTGGTGCAACGCGGTTATAGCCTGAAAACTCCCACATTTCTGGCAGGTTCAGATCAAGTGAACCATCGATCGTACTGCCGTTGGTTCCTGCTGGCAGGCTGGCGAACACCGGACGCAACTGCGCAGGAATACGGTCCATTGATGGCAGATTGCTGCGGTAATCACCGTTGAAGTCAATTTTTACTTCAGAACGGTAGGTGAAACCGTAGCGGTTATCTTTATCTACTTCATAAAGAAGGCCAGCATTCCAACCGAAGCCCCACTCGTCACCTTTCAGGCGCGCAATCTGTGTATCTGCCGGATATTGCGCGGCCAGTGATGGAGGAATCCTGCCCCCGGAGCCTGCAACGATCTGCTGTGGTAAATCGCCAGCATAGCGTTCAAGCTTCGCTTTTGCATAGACGGCGTTTAAACCGAGACCGAAGCTAAAATGATTGTTCAGGCGATAAGCACCGCTCAGGTTTAGATTGAGCGTTTCCAGATCGGTTTTTCCGCCCATCGAGCCTGCTGTGTAATTATTGTTAAACTCCGTAGCCAGGCCGTAGTTAGAGGTGACTGAGGCCCCCCAACCAAACTGATCGTTAATCGGAGCAACAAAATGCACGTTCGGTATCCAGGCTGTTGGGGCGATATTATCCTGGCTGGCGTCATTGCCAATACGCGAGCGACCGGAAATATCTACATCTGGGTCAACGAAAATTGCACCTGCTGAGAAAGTAGGGCGATCGAACATCATAATTAGTGCCGGGTTACGACTGGCGTTACCTGCATCATCTGCAATTGCGCCTTCACCCGAATATGCCCGGCCAAGGCCAGAGGAAGAAAATTCGTTTAACTGAAAGCCTGCAGACCAGGCCTGTGTGGAGATAATTGCCACTGCGACTGCGAGAGCAGACTTTGTAAACAGGGTTTTCTGGCTCATGACCATAACCTCATAGATTTATTTTTATACAAACAATGTTACATGCCGTAACAGGAGCGCGAAGTGTAGGGTCTGAGGTACGACTTAGAAATCAGACCAGTGGCGTGAGTATAGGTCGGACCAGCTGGAATGTTGCAAGTATGTTTATAAATATTTTCAAATTTGATCAGAGA
The DNA here is from genome assembly GCF_005280935.1 of Citrobacter sp. wls757. NCBI lineage: Bacteria > Pseudomonadati > Pseudomonadota > Gammaproteobacteria > Enterobacterales > Enterobacteriaceae > Citrobacter > Citrobacter sp. wls757. The sequence continues at coordinate 33,966 of NZ_SZWU01000034.1, forward strand.
AACGCGATCCAGCTGGCAAAATTGCGGGGGTGCGCACTCACCTGTTTGGGCGATTTTTGTTTTAGATCATTTTTAAGTGTGATTTCGGTCACTTATCGCATTTCATACAATTAACGACTGGAGAGGCGAATAATGGGAGCGTAAAATATCCCTATCGTTTATCTGGCACCTCAGGTGCGAATACAGAGGAAATCTACAATGAGTAAATGCAGTGCTGATGAAACCCCGGTTTGCTGCTGTATGGATGTTGGCACCATCATGGACAACTCCGATTGCACCGCGTCCTACAGCCGTGTGTTCGCGAACCGCGCAGAGGCAGAAGAAACGCTGGCTGCTCTGACCGAAAAGGCGCGTGGCGTGGAATCTGAGCCTTGCCAAATCACCTCGACCTTTACTGAAGAGTCAGAAGGTGTGCGTCTGGATATCGACTTTGTTTTTGCCTGTGAAGCTGAAACGCTGATCTTCCAGCTGGGCCTGCGTTAATCCCCCTCTGCAAAAGCCCTTGCTATCTGATAGCAAGGGCTTTTTCGTAACTGTCAGTGATTATTCACTGTGTCTTAGCTCCCACTTTCTTTTCTCTCCGCTTGGCTAAATGTAAAAAATTGGTTAAGACTATGATCAGGTCAGACCACTTATTTTATTTTTTTACAGGGGAGTGTTATGAGTCAGGCTTTACCGCTGGTTACCCGCCAGGGCGACCGTATTGCCATTGTAAGTGGGTTGCGTACGCCATTTGCTCGTCAGGCTACCGCGTTTCATGGCATTCCCGCCGTTGATTTAGGAAAAATGGTCGTCGGTGAGCTGCTGGCGCGCAGCGAAATACCTGCTGATGTGATTGAGCAACTGGTTTTTGGTCAGGTGGTGCAAATGCCTGAAGCGCCAAATATTGCTCGTGAAATCGTGCTGGGAACCGGCATGAATGTGCATACGGATGCCTATAGCGTAAGCCGAGCCTGCGCGACCAGTTTTCAGGCAGTGGCGAATGTCGCGGAAAGCCTGATGGCGGGGTCTATTCGTGCGGGAATTGCGGGTGGTGCGGACTCCTCGTCAGTCTTGCCTATTGGCGTTAGTAAAAAGCTGGCGCGGGTGCTGGTGGATGTCAATAAGGCCCGGACTACCGGTCAACGCCTTAAACTCTTTTCCCGACTGCGTTTACGTGACCTGATGCCTGTGCCGCCAGCCGTCGCTGAGTATTCCACCGGTTTGCGTATGGGGGATACGGCTGAGCAAATGGCCAAAACCTATGGTATTACCCGAGAACAGCAGGACGCTCTGGCGCACCGCTCTCATCAGCGTGCCGCTCAGGCGTGGGCTGAAGGAAAGCTGGCAGATGAGGTAATGACTACCTACGCGCCACCGTTTAAAGATCCTTTTTCAGAAGATAACAATATTCGCGGTAACTCTACGCTGGCCGATTACGCCAAACTACGTCCGGCGTTTGACCGCAAGCACGGCACTGTCACCGCAGCAAACAGTACCCCACTGACGGACGGTGCAGCCGCCGTGATCATGATGACGGAGTCGCGTGCGAAAGAGTTGGGGCTGGTGCCGCTGGGATACCTGCGTAGTTTTGCTTTTACCGCCATCGATGTCTGGCAGGACATGCTGCTGGGACCTGCGTGGTCAACGCCGCTTGCCCTGGAGAGAGCGGGTCTGACCATGGCAGATTTAACCCTAATCGATATGCATGAAGCCTTTGCCGCTCAAACGCTGGCGAATATTCAGTTGCTGGGTAGCGAACGTTTTGCCCGCGACGTGCTGGGCAGAGCACATGCCACTGGCGAAGTTGATGACAGTAAATTTAACGTGCTGGGTGGATCGATTGCCTATGGACACCCCTTCGCCGCCACTGGTGCGCGCATGATTACCCAAACCCTCCATGAGTTACGACGTCGTGGCGGTGGTTTTGGTTTAGTGACCGCCTGTGCAGCTGGTGGTTTGGGTGCAGCCATGGTTCTGGAGGCGGAATAATGGAAATGGCATCGGCTTTTACACTAAACGTACGTCTGGATAACGTTGCTGTTGTCACCATTGATGTGCCCGGAGAGAAAATGAACACCCTGAAAGCGGAGTTTGCTTCTCAGGTACGGGCCATTCTGAAGCAAATCCGCGATAACAAAGCATTGCGCGGCGTGGTGTTTATTTCGGCTAAACCCGATAACTTCATTGCCGGGGCGGATATCAACATGATTGGTAGCTGTCGTAGCGCGCAGGAAGCCGAAACGCTGGCCCGTCAGGGGCAGCAGATGATGGCGGAAATTAATGCCTTGCCGATCCCGGTTATCGCCGCGATTCATGGCGCATGCCTCGGCGGTGGCCTGGAGATGGCGCTGGCGTGCCACAACCGTATTTGTACCGATGATGTTAAAACCGTTCTGGGTTTACCGGAAGTACAACTTGGCTTGTTGCCCGGCTCCGGTGGTACGCAGCGGCTGCCGCGCTTGATTGGCGTAAGTGCCGCACTGGATATGATCCTCACCGGAAAACAATTACGCGCAAAACAGGCGCTGAAAGTTGGTTTAGTGGATGAAGTTGTACCGCATTCCATTTTGCTGGAAGCAGCCGTTGAACTGGCTAAAAAGGACAGTTCTGCGCATCGAACACTGCCCGTGAGAGAGCGAGTGTTGGCGGGGCCGCTAGGGCGGGCGCTGTTGTTCCGCATGGCCAGTAAAAAGACGGCGCAAAAAACGCAAGGTAACTACCCTGCAACAGAACGTATCCTTGAGGTTATAGAAACCGGGCTAGCGCAAGGCAGCAGTAGCGGTTACGACGCTGAGGCACGCGCGTTTGGTGAGCTGGCGATGACATCCCAGTCTCAGGCGCTACGGCACATCTTTTTTGCCAACACCGATGTGAAAAAAGATCCCGGAAGTAATGCAAAACCTGGCCCGCTAAACAGTGTAGGTATTTTGGGTGGCGGTCTGATGGGTGGTGGTATTGCCTACGTGACGGCCTGTAAAGGCGGCTTGACTGTGCGCATCAAAGATATAAACGCTAAGGGAATCAACCAAGCGCTGAAGTACAGCTGGGATCAGCTTGAAACGAAGGTTCGCCGCCGTCATATCAAAGCCAGCGAACGCGATAAACAACTGGCGCTGATTTCGGGATCAATCGACTACCGTGGCTTTGCGCATCGCGATCTAATTATTGAAGCCGTGTTTGAAGATCTGTCGCTAAAACAACGGATGGTGGCAGAAGTTGAGCAAAATTGCGCACCTCATACCATTTTTGCTTCTAACACCTCATCTTTGCCCATTGGCGATATTGCTGCGAACGCTGCAAGGCCCGAACAAGTGATTGGTTTACACTTTTTTAGTCCGGTGGAAAAAATGCCGTTGGTCGAAGTGATTCCGCATGCCACGACCTCTGAGCAGACGATTGCAACTACCGTTAAGTTAGCGAAAAAACAGGGTAAAACGCCGATAGTGGTCAGAGATAAGGCCGGCTTTTACGTTAACCGCATTTTAGCGCCTTATATTAACGAAGCGATTCGCATGTTGACCGAAGGTGAGCGGGTCGAAACCATAGACGCCGCGCTGGTTAAGTTTGGTTTTCCAGTTGGGCCAATCCAACTTTTGGATGAGGTCGGAATTGATACGGGCACTAAAATTATACCAGTGCTTGAGGCTGCATATGGAGAACGTTTTAGCGCGCCTGCAAATGTTGTTGCTTCAATTTTGAATGACGATCGCAAAGGTAGAAAAAATGGTCGGGGTTTCTATCTTTATGCTGCGAAAGGGCGTAAAAGCAAAAAACAGGTCGACCCTGCAATTTATACGCTTATTGGCGTCCAGGGTCAGGGCCGACTTACCGCCGCGCAGATAGCAGAGCGGTGCGTTATGTTAATGCTCAATGAAGCAGCCCGTTGTTTCGACGAGAAGATAGTCCGCAGCGTACGTGATGGCGACATCGGCGCTGTATTTGGTATTGGTTTTCCGCCATTCCTCGGCGGCCCGTTCCGGTATATGGATTCTCTCGGCGCGGGTGAAGTGGTTGCGGTTCTGCAACGGCTGACCACGCAGTACGGCTCGCGGTTTACACCGTGTGAGCAGTTATTGCAGATGGCGGAACGCAGTGAAAGATTCTGGAATATTGGGGAAACTGACCTGAATTCATGAGGTCAAAGGTAGGATGAATCCGCACTGAATGTATGGGTCGCGCTCAAAATGTAAACAGAGATTGACTATACTTACGCCGTTAAGGTAAAAAACAGCGTTTCATTCGGTGAATGGATAAGGCACAATGCCGGCCACCATATCGTTACCACAGCCAATAGGGGCTGTGAATAAAGGTAGTGGTGATTCTGGTTAACAAAAGCGGTGCAATATGCAAGTTTTTATCATGCGTCACGGCGACGCGGCCCTCGATGCCGCCAGTGATTCGGTTCGTCCCTTAACCTCCTGTGGTTGTGACGAATCTCGCCTGATGGCGAACTGGCTGAAAGGTCAAAAAGTGGATATCGAACGTGTTCTGGTGAGCCCGTTCCTACGAGCCGAACAAACGCTGGATGTGGTGGGGGAGTGTATGAACCTGCCAACCGGTGTTGATGTTTTGCCGGAGCTGACTCCCTGCGGCGATGTCGGTCTGGTCAGCGCCTATTTACAGGCTCTGGCCAATGAAGGTATCGCCACGGCACTGGTTATCTCTCACTTGCCTTTAGTGGGATATCTGGTGTCTGAGCTTTGCCCAGGTGAAACACCGCCGATGTTTACCACATCAGCGATTGCCAGCGTTACGCTTGATGAGAGCGGGAAGGGTACTTTTAACTGGCAGATGAGCCCGTGTAACCTGAAAATGGCAAAAGCGATTTAAACAGGCCGGATAAGGCGCAGCCGCCACCCGGAAAATCAAAGAGCCGCAAATGCGGCTCTTTTTGTTTTTTTGCATCACGGAAGTTCGGGCGGTAGCCACTCTTCCACTTCAATCAGCACCAGCAGCGCGGCGTCGCCACCGTACTCTTTCGGTGCCTGATGAAAGGCCATTACGTGCGGATGCTGGGCCAGCCAGAGCGGCGTCTGCTGTTTCAGAATATGTTTTCCGTGGCCATGCATCACGCAGGCGCAAAATACATGCTCACGGCGACAGGCGGCAATCAGCGCGCCTAACTCTTGTTTGGCCTGTTGCTGGGTCAGCCCATGCAGATCGAGAAACAGCTCCGGAGAGTAATCGCCACGGCGCATTTTCTTCAGTTCGAAATGGCTGACGTCGGCGCGCAGGTATCTTACCGGACCGTCCGTATTCAGCAGCGGCTGAAACTCATCCGAGAAATAGTGGCTGGCATCAGCCTGCTCCTGTAGCAGTCTTTTAACCGGAACCTCGGCAATTTTTTTACGTGGAGGTCGGTGAACGATGGTGTCCTGTTTAATTTTACGCGTGCCGGTCATCAGCTGGCGAAACAGCGTCTGATCCTCCTCGCTGAGCGATGTTTTCTTTTTCATTCGAGAGTCTCAACTTTTATTTTCCGTTAGTTTAACCCGACTCGGCGGGCATCCGATCGCTTAAAACGCAATTTTCGCGTTCAGGCCCCGTGTGAATGCTGATTTATCGCCGTCTTCGTGGCAAACTAGCCGCCGAAATTAATACGAGCATGCCCTGGAGGAATACGTGGATAAAATTTTCGTCGATGAAGCAGTGAGTGAACTGCATACCATTCAGGACATGTTGCGTTGGGCGGTCAGCCGTTTTAGCGCGGCGAACATCTGGTATGGCCATGGCACGGATAACCCATGGGACGAGGCCGTACAACTGGTGCTGCCGTCACTTTATTTGCCGTTGGATATTCCAGAAGATATGCGTACCGCGCGTCTGACCTCCAGCGAGCGTCATCGTATTGTTGAACGCGTGATTCGCCGCGTCAACGAGCGCATTCCGGTTGCTTATCTGACCAACAAAGCCTGGTTCTGCGGGCATGAATTTTATGTTGATGAACGCGTGCTGGTTCCACGTTCACCGATTGGCGAGCTTATCAATAACCGCTTTGCGGGCCTTATTAATGAGCAACCGCAGCATATCCTCGATATGTGTACTGGCAGCGGCTGTATTGCCATTGCCTGCGCGTATGCTTTCCCGGAAGCCGAAGTCGATGCGGTGGATATTTCCACTGACGCGCTGGCGGTGACCGAACACAACATTGAAGAGCACGGCCTGATCCATCACGTAACGCCGATCCGCTCCGATCTGTTCCGCGATCTGCTGAAAGTCCAGTATGACCTGATTGTGACCAACCCGCCGTATGTCGATGCGGAAGATATGTCCGATCTGCCAAACGAATATCGCCACGAACCTGAGCTGGGTCTGGCGTCCGGCAGCGATGGGCTGAAACTGACCCGCCGCATTCTGGGGAACGCCCCGGACTACCTGTCAGATAACGGTATTCTGATTTGTGAAGTCGGAAACAGCATGGTACATCTGATAGAGCAATATCCGGATGTACCGTTCACCTGGCTTGAGTTCGACAACGGCGGTGACGGCGTATTCATGCTGACCAAAGAGCAGTTAGTTGCTGCTCGCGAGCACTTCAGCATTTATAAAGACTAATTACACGCGCACATACACAACACGCATAACGGAGCCGTGATGGCAGGAAACACAATTGGGCAACTCTTTCGCGTAACCACTTTCGGCGAATCACACGGGCTGGCGCTCGGTTGTATTGTCGATGGTGTTCCGCCGGGCATTTCTCTGACAGAAGCTGACCTGCAGCACGATCTCGACAGACGCCGTCCGGGCACATCGCGCTACACTACGCAGCGTCGTGAGCCGGATCAGGTGAAAATCCTCTCCGGGGTGTTCGAGGGCGTTACCACAGGCACCAGCATTGGCCTGCTGATCGAAAATACCGATCAGCGTTCACAGGATTATGGCGCGATTAAGGACGTTTTTCGTCCGGGACACGCCGACTATACCTATGAGCAAAAATATGGCCTGCGCGACTACCGTGGCGGCGGACGTTCATCCGCACGTGAAACGGCGATGCGCGTGGCGGCCGGAGCGATTGCCAAAAAATATCTGGCGGAAAAATTCGGCGTTGAGATCCGCGGCTGCCTGACGCAGATGGGTGATATTCCGCTGGAGATCAAAGACTGGTCCCAGGTGGAACTTAACCCGTTCTTTTGCCCGGACCCGGATAAACTCGAAGCGCTGGACGAACTGATGCGCGGGCTGAAGAAAGAAGGTGACTCCATCGGAGCGAAGGTGACCGTTGTTGCACGCGGTGTACCTGCGGGTCTCGGCGAACCTGTATTCGATCGCCTGGATGCCGACATTGCCCATGCGCTGATGAGCATTAACGCCGTTAAGGGCGTTGAGATTGGCGATGGATTTGACGTTGTTGCGCTGCGCGGCAGCCAGAACCGTGACGAAATCACCAAAGAAGGTTTCCAGAGTAACCATGCGGGCGGCATTCTGGGCGGGATCAGCAGCGGGCAACAAATCATTGCTCATATGGCGCTGAAACCGACGTCCAGTATTACCGTTCCTGGGCGCACTATTAACCGCTTTGGAGAAGAAGTCGAAATGATCACTAAAGGTCGCCACGATCCGTGCGTAGGGATCCGCGCCGTACCGATCGCCGAGGCGATGCTGGCGATCGTATTGATGGATCACCTGCTGCGTCAGCGGGCGCAAAATGCGGACGTGAAGACCGATATTCCACGCTGGTAAGAGATGAAAAAAACGGCACTTGCGGCGCTGGCTCTGTTTGCCAGTACCGCCTGTCTGGCGGCGACGCCCTGGCAGAAAATTACCCATCCGGTTGCGGGCAGCGCGCAGTCTATTGGCGCGTTTTCCAATGGCTGTATTGTTGGCGCAGATACGCTGCCTGTCCAGTCAGAACACTATCAGGTGATGCGCACCGATCAGCGTCGTTACTTTGGCCATCCGGATCTGGTGAGGTTTATCCAGCGTCTGAGTTATCAGGCCAATAGTCAGGGACTGGGCACGGTATTAATCGGCGATATGGGTATGCCGGCCGGTGGGCGATTCAATGGCGGTCACGCCAGCCACCAGACGGGACTGGATGTGGATATTTTCCTGCAACTGCCGAAAACGCGCTGGACCCAGTCGCAACTGCTGCGGCCGCAGGCGTTAGATCTGGTCTCACAGGATGGTAAACGTGTTGTGCCGTCACTGTGGAAACCGGAGATTTTCAGCCTGATCAGGCTGGCTGCAAAAGATAATGAAGTAACGCGTATTTTCGTGAATCCGGCGATTAAGCAACAACTTTGTCTGGATGCAGGGACCGACAGGGACTGGTTGCGTAAAGTGCGGCCGTGGTTCCAGCATCGTGCGCATATGCACGTGCGGTTACGTTGCCCTGCCGACAGCCTTGAGTGCGAAGATCAACCGTTACCGCCACCGGGTGACGGCTGTGGCGCAGAGCTGCAAAGCTGGTTCGAACCTCCAAAACCTGGAACCACCAAGCCTGAGAAGAAGACACCGCCGCCGTTGCCGCCTTCCTGCCAGGCGCTACTGGACGAGCATGTACTCTAATGGATCATTTTGCCTCTCTGTTTATGGTGTCGCCACTGCTGTTAGGTGTGCTTTTTTTTGTGGCGATGCTGGCAGGTTTTATTGATTCTCTGGCCGGAGGTGGTGGTCTACTCACCATCCCGGCATTGATGGCGGCCGGGATGCCACCTGCGCAAGCGCTGGCAACCAATAAGCTGCAAGCCTGCGGGGGATCTATCTCTTCCTCCCTCTATTTTATTCGTCGGGGTGTGGTTAATCTGGCGGATCAGAAACTCAATATCTTCATGACCTTTATCGGCTCAATGAGTGGCGCGCTGTTGGTTCAGCACGTGCAGTCAGATGTTCTGCGCCAGATCCTGCCAGTATTGGTTATCTGTATTGGCCTTTACTTTCTGTTGATGCCGAAAATCGGGGAAGAGGACCGACAGCGCCGACTGCACGGTTTGCCTTTCGCGCTGGTAGCCGGGGGCTGCGTCGGCTTTTACGATGGCTTTTTTGGTCCGGCGGCAGGGTCATTCTACGCGCTGGCCTTTGTCATGCTGTGCGGATACAACCTGGCGAAATCGACGGCCCACGCCAAAGTATTAAATGCCACATCGAATATCGGTGGGTTGTTGCTGTTTGCCCTCGGCGGCAAAGTGATTTGGGCGACAGGTTTTGTGATGCTCATTGGCCAGTTTATTGGCGCACGGATGGGCTCTCGACTGGTACTCAGCAAAGGACAAAAACTCATTCGGCCAATGATCGTTATAGTCTCCGCCGTGATGAGCGCCAAGCTACTTTATGATAATCATGGACAGGAGATTCTCCACTGGCTGGGGATGAACTAATGAATAATACGCATCACTACGAACAGTTAATTGAGATTTTTAACGGCTGCTTTGCCGATGAATTTAATACCCGTCTGATTAAAGGCGACGACGAACCGATCTATCTTCCAGCGGATGCGGAAGTACCCTATCACCGTATCGTTTTTGCGCATGGTTATTACGCCAGTGCGTTACACGAAATTTCACACTGGTGCATCGCCGGTAAAGCCCGTCGTGAACTGGTCGATTTCGGTTACTGGTACTGCCCGGACGGACGCGACGCGAAGACACAATGCCAGTTTGAAGATGTGGAAGTGAAGCCGCAGGCGTTTGACTGGTTGTTTTGCATGGCGGCGGGCTACCCGTTTAACGTCAGTTGCGACAATCTGGAAGGGGACTTTGAACCGGATCGCGTGGTATTCCAGCGCCGTGTTCATGCTCAGGTGATGGAGTACCTGGAAAAGGGGATCCCTGAACGTCCGGCGCGTTTCATTAACGCGTTACAGAATTATTATCACACGCCTGAACTTACGGCGGAACAATTCCCGTGGCCCGAAGCGCTCAACTGAAGCCGCTGCCACGTTTACAATGAGGAAATAAGATGATCGCGGAGTTTGAATCACGCATTCTGGCATTAATCGACGATATGGTAGAGCACGCCAGCGATGATGAGTTGTTTGCCAGTGGCTATTTGCGTGGGCACCTGACGCTGGCTGTGGCTGAGCTGGATGCTGGCGAGGACCATTCCGCTGAGGCATTGTACGCCAATGTGACCAGCAGCCTGGAAAAAGCCATCAGCGCAGGCGAACTCTCGCCGCGTGACCAGGCGTTAGTGAAAGAGATGTGGGACACACTGTTCCAGAAGGCAACGCAATAATAATAGCAGTGGATTGTGCCGGATGGCGACGCGAAGGCGTCTTATCCGGCCTACGCGGACGGGGGTTGTAGGCCTGATAAGCGTAGCGCCATCAGGCAATGGCGAGATGGTATCTTATTTCACCGCTTTACCCTTCAATAACTTCCTCACCCACAGACGATTCGGATTCAGCGCTGCCAGCGTGCTGGCATCCATGGGTATAGGTTCATCGCTCATTTGCGAGGCCAGAATTTCTGCACACAGCGGGGCAGTACACAGCCCGCGCGAGCCCAGTGCACCTAACATAAATAAATCGGAATACACCGGGGCGTTTACGGCGTGCTCTTTGTCTTCGGCAAGAGTGGCATACTGGCTGAGTGTGGCGTCATAATCCGCGACGTTGCCGACCATTGGCATGTGATCGCGCGTGGCGCAGCGCACTCCACAACGGGCGGCATTGCCACTAACGTCTACTTCTTTTGCCCACGAGGCATTCGGGAAACAATCTATTAAGCGCTGACGGTTTTGCTGCTGATCGTCCGCGCGATACAGCGTTTCTTCACTTCCGCGATGATAGCTGGCGCCAATGCAGTGCTGCTGGTTTTGCGGGTTATGCGGCGTGAGGTAGCCGTCATAGCACAGCACCTGACGCAGCGCTGAAAGCGAAGGCGTGGTAGGAATGTGACTCACCTGACCGCCTACGGAGTAGACCGGTAGCGACTGCGTTTGCTCAACGCCATTAATGCGATGCCCGTTAGCCAGAACCACCGCAGCGTGAGTGGCGGTTTCGCCACTGGCAAACGTCAATTGCCAGTGTTCTGTCTGCCGAGACAGCGAGGCCAGCGTATGTTGATACCGGGTGCGTAATCCCAGCGTTGCGGCGTAGTCGAATACGGCGGCGGTTAATTGTGCCGGACACAGCCATCCTCCGGCAGGGTACTGAATCCCGCCGCATCCGGTTTCTACGCCGGTCGTTTGTAAAACCTGCTCTGCGTTAACGCTGACGGCGAGCGCATCAGGCAATTCAAGGGACAGCATTTGAGCGATTTTCTGCTGGCTTTTTTCATCCCACGCCAGTTGCGTCACACCGCACCAGTCATGCGCGAACGCAACCGGAAGGGCGTCATACAGGCGGCGGGCGAAGGTAAACGCGGTAGGGAAAAAGAGGTTAATGGCCGCGTCATGCTTGCTGAGCAACGGATAGAGCGCGCCCTGACGGTTACCCGATGCGCCTTCGGCAGGTTTCGCATCTGCGCAATAGAGCGTGACCTGCCAACCGCGGCGCAGTAACGCCAACGACAGCAATGCGCTGGCGATGCCTCCGCCAATAATGGCGGCTTCGCGCTTATCTGTGGCCGTGCGCGTGAACCACGGAGCCGATGAAGGGAGCGTCAGCGTCTGTTCCATTACGCCACAGAGCATTTCACGTTTGCGACCAAAGCCTTTGCATTTTTGCATCGTAAACCCGGCTTCCTGCAACCCCCGACGCACAAAGCCCGCTGAGGTGAAGGTCGCCAGCGTACCGCCCGGACGAGCCAGACGGGCCATTGCGTTAAACAGCGTTGGCGTCCACATATCCGGATTTTTTGCCGGTGCGAAACCGTCCAGAAACCAGGCGTCCACTTTTTGATTCAGGGAGTCATCGAGCTTACTGGTCAGTTCGTTAATATCGCCAAACCACAGATCCAGCGTGACGCGTCCTTCATCAAGGAGCAGGCGATGGCATCCCGCCAACGGCAGCGGCCATTGCTCTTGCAGCGCCGTGGCCCATGGGGCAAGTTCTGGCCAGTGCTGATGAGCTAAGGTGAGATCTTCACGCGTTAGCGGATATTTTTCAAAACTGATGAAATGTAATCTTTCCAGGGTAGCTTCAGGATGGGTATCGCGAAAATCGGTAAATGCCTGCCAGAGCGTCAGGAAGTTAAGTCCGGTGCCAAACCCGCTTTCTGCCACCACGAAGAGGGGACGTGAATGCGCAGGGAATCGCTGGGCGAGATGATTCCCGCCGAGAAAGACGTAACGTGTCTCTTCCAGCCCGTTATCATTAGAAAAATAGACATCGTCAAAATCTCGGGAAACAGGTGTACCCTCAGCGTTGAATTCAAGGTTTGCAGGTTGTATAGCGTATTGTTTCACGTAAGTTACTCGTCTGGCAGGCTGTGCCCCGATCTTAGCGATGAGTGCCTGGCTGCGCAAATTTCCACATTAAATGGCTGATCGGACTTGTTCGGCGTACAAGTGTACGCTATTGTGCCACTCGAAACTTTAAAATAGTGCGACTTACAGAGGTATTGAATGAAACGTGCAGTGATTACTGGCTTGGGCATCGTTTCCAGCATCGGTAATAACCAGCAGGAAGTCCTGGCATCTCTGCGTGAAGGACGTTCAGGGATCACTTTCTCTCAGGAGCTGAAGGACTCCGGCATGCGTAGCCACGTTTGGGGCAACGTAAAACTGGATACCACTGGCCTCATTGACCGCAAAGTAGTGCGCTTTATGAGCGACGCATCCATCTATGCATTCCTTTCTATGGAACAGGCAGTGGCTGATGCCGGCCTTGCAGCAGAAGATTACCAGAACAACCCGCGCGTTGGCCTGATTGCAGGTTCCGGCGGCGGCTCCCCGCGTTTTCAGGTGTTCGGTGCTGACGCAATGCGTAGCCCGCGTGGTCTGAAAGCGGTTGGCCCGTATGTGGTCACCAAAGCGATGGCGTCCGGCGTTTCTGCCTGCCTCGCAACGCCGTTCAAAATCCACGGCGTAAACTACTCTATCAGCTCTGCCTGTGCGACATCTGCGCACTGTATCGGTAACGCGGTAGAACAAATTCAGCTGGGCAAACAGGACATCGTTTTTGCTGGCGGCGGCGAAGAGCTGTGCTGGGAAATGGCGTGTGAATTCGACGCCATGGGCGCGCTGTCTACCAAATACAACGACGATCCGTCCAAAGCTTCCCGTACCTATGACGCAAACCGCGATGGTTTCGTTATTGCCGGCGGCGGCGGTATGGTCGTGGTTGAAGAGCTGGAGCACGCGCTGGCACGTGGCGCGCATATCTACGCGGAAATCGTCGGTTACGGCGCAACGTCCGATGGCGCAGACATGGTTGCTCCGTCTGGTGAAGGCGCAGTACGTTGCATGCAAATGGCGATGCACGGTGTAGACACCCCGATCGACTACCTGAACTCTCACGGTACCTCTACCCCGGTAGGCGACGTGAAAGAGCTGGGTGCAATTCGTGAAGTGTTTGGCGACAACAGCCCTGCAATCTCTGCGACTAAAGCCATGACCGGCCACTCCCTGGGCGCAGCTGGCGTACAGGAAGCTATCTACTCTCTGCTGATGCTGGAACACGGCTTTATCGCGCCGAGCATCAACATTGAAGAGCTGGATGAGCAGGCGGCAGGTCTGAACATCGTGACTAAACCGACCGAGCAGGCGCTGACTACCGTGATGTCCAACAGCTTCGGCTTTGGCGGCACTAACGCAACGCTGGTTATGCGTAAGCTGAAAGCATAAGTCTGCAAAATGAAAAATGAGATGCAAAGGGGAGCCTGATGGCTCCCCTTTTTTATCTATTCATCTTTTCGTACTCCGGTGCGATCTCCGCAGACCATGCCTTGGCGTGTGCGATATCACCGGCGCTGTAGATTGGCTGTTCAAATTGATTGCCCAGATCCCGCACGCGATAAATTTTCCAGCGACCCTCTTCCCAACGCGTATACACTTCCAGTTGCATGGGCGCTTCGCCTGCCGGTCCACCTAATTGTACTTCCACCTTTTCGCCACCGAGAAAGGGCTGAACTGCTCCAACCCGTAGCCGCGGGATCCATTCAGGGTCATAATCCTGCACGTACATAAAGTAGTCAGAATTTATTATTTCCTGCTCGTAAAGGCTGCCAATCAGCGCCAGACGGTCGATAACGTCTTTCGCCACATAACGTTGCATGAGCGCGGACGTATCTCGATCTTGTGTGTAGGCGGACATCCACGCGAGATAGAATTGTTTAACATCCTGAGTGCTGTCACTGCGTGATGAAGAACAGCTACAAAGTAACAAAACTAGAGCAATCAATGGGAACGCTTTCATTACTACTTCCTGTAAATAGTGTATGAAGGCTTTGCCGCCCGATAGCCTGGCCCCGCCCACATATCACGTTGTCTAAAATCGGAGTACCACTCCTGACCGTCAAATATCGCCATATGCTCGCTTGGGTTTCCTCCCTCATAAGGTTGAATGACGACGACATCTCCTGCTCTGGGTTGTTCAAATGTGCCGATAGGACGGAATCCTGCGTTTTTTAACAGCGGTCCATAATCTTTAGCATGGTAGGTATTCCCAAGAGAGATACCTCCTGCCTGAATGGCTTTGCGGGTAAATTCTGCACAGCGCTTCTGAGAATGCGCGCCTGCATGTGATTTCGCATAATTTGTTGCTGCTGTTTTATTCCAGCTCATCATGACTCCTGTTAAAAGAATATGTAATAAGTTCGTGTATTGCTTTAACAGGATTTAATCTGATGGGCATGACCGATAGTGCTATTAATATCGGGAATATATTTGGTTGAGATATAAATTAATCTGCCATGCAAATTATGGGTAACGCATTTATAGTTTATGGTTATTTTTTGTGACGGTTATTTTTTCTGATTTCGAGAGGTAGCGCGATGGCCAAATCATGTCCGGCGTGGTTTCCAGCGCCTGTGCGATGATCTGTTCTGCTCTGGGCCAGTTGCGGGTAAATACATTTCGTAGCGAATCAGGAGACAAGCCCGCAGAACGTGACAATTCTCTGAGCGTAATGCCTCTTTTTTCCAGTGCACTTTTAATATCTGCACGATGCCAGTCTTGGCTTTTGTGTTCCATTCTGTAATCCTAAGAAGATGTGTTATCGGTGCCGATATTTTTCAGGGTATAAATTAGAAAAAAAGAACGTTACTTTCTTTTTTTCGTAGGAATATTGCCAGAATTAATTTGAAATTTCGCGAAAAAGAAAAAATATTTTTATTTCATCAGCAGAAAGGAAAGAAACTGATGGTAAAAGAGTGGTTCACGGTAAAGGAGTGTCTTGAATTACCGGGGGTTCCTGGAAGCGCACCAGCTGTACGTCTGCGCTTAAATACCTACAGTGAAGGGAAGGAGGGCGTTAAGCGCAAGCGCGCGAAATCTAAGGCCGAGGAATTTCATATTTCTGTGTTCCCACTGTATGTACGCTCGTATCTGAATGAAAATGAGAAAACAGAGGCGCCTGATCGCAACATTGTGCAGGAAGCCGAGCCCAAAGAGATTTGGGATATGATGTTCCGGCTCCTGACGCCGCAGCAGCGTGAACAGGTAACCGGGAGGTTTAGAGCGAAAGGCATTGATGCGGTATTTCCCTTTTTGTTCGTTGAGAAGTCACCGCTTTGAAACACACAGCTATGCTTTCACAGTTGACAGCCAGGGTCACTCGCAGGCAGACTCCAGCTTCAACATTATCCTCTTGATAATGCGTAAGCGTTTAACGTTATCCAACGCACCTTAATCCTGATAGTCAGGTAGAGGGGGCGTGGACATTCCTCGCCTTACTCTGCATTTTGGAGTAACGCATGACAGCTGTAACCCAACAAGAAAAAACACCTTCGGCGAACTTTTCGCTGTTTCGTATCGCTTTTGCAGTTTTCCTGACCTATATGACGGTCGGTCTCCCTTTGCCCGTGATTCCTCTGTTTGTGCATCAGGAACTGGGCTATGGCAATACTATGGTCGGTATCGCCGTAGGTGTACAGTTTCTGGCAACGGTATTAACGCGCGGCTACGCCGGGCGCTTAGCCGATCAATATGGTGCTAAACGCTCGGCACTACAGGGGATGTTTGCCTGTGGGCTGGCGGGCGCGGCGTGGCTTTTAGCCGCGCTATTGCCTGTTTCTGTCCCTGTAAAATTTGCGTTGTTAATCGTCGGGCGTTTGATCCTCGGTTTTGGCGAAAGCCAACTGCTCACCGGTACGCTGACCTGGGGGTTGGGGCTGGTCGGCCCAACACGCTCCGGTAAGGTGATGTCGTGGAACGGAATGGCGATTTACGGTGCGCTGGCCGCTGGTGCACCGCTGGGCCTGTTGATCCACAGCCACTTTGGCTTCGCGGTGCTGGCGGGAACGACGATGGTATTACCGCTGCTGGCATGGGCATTCAACGGCACCGTGCGTAAAGTGCCTGCGCATGCAGGAGAACGTCCTTCTTTATGGAGCGTAGTCGGGCTTATCTGGAAACCGGGCCTGGGCCTGGCGCTGCAGGGCGTTGGCTTTGCGGTGATCGGTACCTTTATTTCACTCTATTTTGTCAGCAACGGCTGGACGATGGCGGGGTTCACCCTGACTGCGTTTGGTGGGGCGTTTGTGCTGATGCGCATTCTGTTTGGCTGGATGCCGGACCGTTTCGGCGGCGTGAAGGTTGCCGTTGTCTCTTTGCTGGTGGAAACTGCGGGGCTGATTTTGCTGTGGCAGGCCCCATCGGCCTGGATTGCGCTGCTCGGGGCGGCATTAACCGGGGCCGGGTGTTCGCTTATCTTCCCGGCATTGGGCGTCGAAGTGGTGAAGCGAGTGCCCGCGCAGGTTCGCGGTACGGCGCTGGGCGGTTACGCCGCGTTTCAGGATATCTCCTACGGTATAAGCGGTCCGGTCGCCGGGGTGCTGGCCACCGCGTACGGTTATCCCTCAGTGTTCCTTGCCGGGGCGATATCCGCCGTGGTGGGGATTATTGTAACGTTGCTTACGCTGCGTAAAGGTTAAGCGACCAGCCAGAAAATGGCTAACGCAATTATCAACGCAACAAACAGCAGTCCCGGTCGTGCCGACAGAGATTTAACCGTTTCAATCATCGGCGCGAACGGGCTGTAAATGGGCTGCAGATGACGCGGCTCGCTGAGCTCACGTTCTCGTTCCACGCGACGCAGGAAAATTTGATTGAGCAAGTCCTGCACCTGCACCGTGGTCAGAATCGATTGTGGTTGGATCTGATACGTTTGCTGTGCGTATTCTTTTATCGCTGTCAGCTCATTCGGCTCTAATGGCAGCTTCAGCGCCGCCTGGAGCGTTTGTAGCGTCGGTGCGCTTTGCAGGCTGAGCGTCTGGCGCGCCTGCAGCCAGGTGACCAGGTGCGTAAACTGTTTGGCAGGGATCAGCTCACCGCTTTTTACGCCAGACAACTCCAGCATTGACTGCCAGATCATCTTCCCGGATTCTCCTGTGGCCGCCGCCAGTTTGGTAACTAACTGGTTCAGCGTATTGTGCTCTGCGGGGAGCAAAGGGCGATCGGTAGCCGGGCGCTGCTGCGGCTGCGGTATCGACAGCTGTCCTTGTTGCAGCAGCGTGAGCACGTTCTTCAACTGCTCAGGCGTGAGCTGGCTGAGCGCCGTTTGCCCATACTGCTGACGGATAAAATCACTCACCGCCTGGCGATTATTTCCCTGGCTCAGTAATTCAGTGAGCTGCGAAAGCACCTGACGATTAACATGATTTTGCTGAGCAACCCCCAGTCGTTGGTTAAGGTTTTGCTCAGCGGCAGGAAAGTGACGTGATTGCAGTGGCGTATCACTTTTGACGCCCAGATCGTGCTTCATTCCGGCCCACACCTCAGCGCTTTGCTGCTGGGTGAGTGAGATCAAACGGGTAATTAGCCGTTCCAGCACAGTACGTTGTTGCGTGGATAACGGTTGTTCACCCGCAGCGGAAGGGGCATTTTGGCCTTCGCCGGGAGGGCGTGCGGGCGTACCTGAAATGGGCTGCATCATCTCTGTTCCTTAAATCTGTGCTGACCAGGTCTCGCAGTATGCCTGGCGGCGAGATTATGGCACACTTGCCCGGTTAACTCTCGTTCTCAAACAGGTGCGAAAGACGTGAAAATCCTCGTTGATGAAAATATGCCCTATGCCCGCGAACTGTTCAGTCGTTTGGGGGAGGTCAAAGCGGTTCCCGGTCGTCCGATTCCCGTTGCTGAACTGGATGATGCGGATGCTTTAATGGTGCGCTCGGTGACGAAAGTAAATGAATCACTGCTTGGCGGAAAACCGGTTAAATTTGTCGGTACGGCAACCGCTGGCACAGACCATGTGGATGACGCCTGGCTTGCGCAGGCGGGGATCGGTT
>NZ_SZWU01000034.1:52296-61185 GCF_005280935.1 Citrobacter sp. wls757
AGCGTTACTGATGCTGGCGGAGCGCGACGGGTTTGCGTTACGCGATCGCACCGTAGGCATTGTGGGTGTGGGTAACGTTGGCGGGCGTTTGCAGGCGCGTCTGGAAGCGCTGGGGATCCGCACGCTGCTGTGCGATCCACCGCGAGCCGATCGCGGTGACGAAGGCAATTTCTGCTCGCTGGATGAACTGGTTGAGCAAGCCGATGTGCTGACTTTCCATACCCCGCTGTTTAAAGACGGGCCGTACAAAACGCTGCACATGGCGGATGACGCGCTGATTAGCCGGTTGAAGCCGGGCACTATTTTGATCAACGCCTGCCGTGGGCCGGTCATCGACAATACGGCATTGCTGAACCGATTGAATGCCGGTCAGTCGCTGAGCGTTGTGCTGGATGTCTGGGAAGGAGAGCCGGATCTCAATGTGGCGTTGCTGGAGAAAGCCGATATCGGCACGGCGCACATTGCCGGGTATACCCTCGAAGGAAAAGCGCGTGGCACCACGCAGGTCTTTGAGGCCTATAGTAAGTTTATTGGTCACGAGCAGCACGTTGCGCTCAGTACCCTGTTACCCGCGCCGGAATTTGGTCGTATCACCCTGCATGGCCCGTTAGATCAGCCAACGCTGAAAAGGCTGGTGCATTTAGTGTATGATGTGCGCCGCGATGATGCGCCGCTGCGCAAAGTCGCTGGAATTCCGGGTGAGTTTGATAAACTGCGTAAAAATTACCTTGAGCGTCGTGAATGGTCGTCTTTATATGTGATGTGTGACGACGCAACGGCTGCTGCCTTATTGTGTAAGCTGGGTTTTAACGCTGTTCATCATCCGGCACATTAATGTCTTCTTAATGCTCCCTGTCGAATAATGCGACAGGGACGCTTACGTATTTCTTGGAGTAAATCACCATGTCTGAAGGCTGGAATATTGCCATTCTGGGCGCAACGGGCGCCGTAGGCGAAGCCCTGCTCGATACGCTGGCTGAACGCCAGTTCCCGGTCGGTGAAATTTATGCGCTGGCGCGTAATGAAAGCGCCGGCGAACATCTGCGTTTTAACGGTAAATCGGTCATAGTGCAGGACGTTGCAGACTTTGACTGGACGCAGGCGCAGTTGGCATTTTTTGTTGCGGGCGCTGAAGCCACCGCCGCCTGGGTAGAAGAAGCCACTAATGCGGGTTGCCTGGTGATCGACAGCAGCGGTCTGTTCGCGCTTGAGCCAGACGTTCCGCTGGTGGTTCCGGACGTTAACCCGTTCGTGCTGGCGGATTACCGTAACCGCAATGTGATTGCGGTGCCTAACAGTCTGACCAGCCAACTGCTGTCTGCACTGAAACCGTTGATTGATGACGGTGGGCTTTCGCGTATTACGGTGACCAATATTATCTCAGCTTCCGCTCATGGCAAAAAAGCGGTGGATGCGCTGGCCGGACAGAGTGCAAAACTGCTTAACGGTATCCCGATTGACGAAGATGATTTCTTTGGCCGTCAGTTGGCATTCAACATGCTGCCGCTGCTGCCCGATCGTGAAGGTAGCGTGCGTGAAGAACGTCGTATCGTTGATGAAGTGCGCAAAATTATGCAGGATGACGGTCTGCTCATCTCTGCCAGCATCGTGCAGTCCCCGGTATTTTATGGCCACGCGCAGATGGTGAATTTTGAGGCCCTGCGCCCGTTGGCGGCGGAAGAGGCGCGCGATGCGTTTTCACGCGGTGAAGACGTGGTGTTGTCGGAAGAGACCGATTTCCCGACCCAGGTTGGCGATGCATCGGGCACGCCGCACCTTTCTATTGGCTGCGTGCATAATGATTACGGTATGCCAGAGCAGGTTCAGTTTTGGTCTGTGGCGGACAACGTTCGCTTTGGCGGCGCGTTAATGGCGGTGAAAATAGCGGAAAAACTGGTGCAGGAGTACCTGTACTAATGTCTGACCAGCAACAGCCGTCAACCCATAAAATTGCGCTGGGCATTGAGTATGACGGCAGCAAATATTATGGCTGGCAGCGCCAGAACGAAGTGCGTAGCGTTCAGGAAAAACTGGAAAAAGCGCTCTCTCAGGTGGCGAATGAACGCATCAATGTTTTTTGTGCAGGACGCACGGATGCGGGCGTTCATGGCACTGGGCAGGTCGTGCATTTTGAAACCACTGCCCAGCGTAAAGATGCGGCCTGGACACTGGGGGTAAATGCGAATTTACCTGGTGACATCGCCGTGCGCTGGGTTAAAGCTGTACCCGATGATTTTCATGCCCGATTTAGCGCCACGGCTCGCCGTTATCGCTACATCATCTACAATCATCGGTTGCGCCCTGCGGTTTTGGGTAAAGGGGTAACCCATTACTATGAACCGCTGGACGCTGAGCGTATGCATCGTGCGGCCCAGTGTCTGATTGGCGAAAATGATTTTACCTCGTTTCGAGCGGTGCAGTGTCAGTCGCGCACGCCGTGGCGAAACGTGATGCACATTAACGTCGAACGTTTCGGTGCATATGTGGTGGTGGATATTAAAGCGAATGCCTTTGTACATCATATGGTCAGGAATATTGTCGGCAGCCTGATGGAAGTTGGCGCCAACAACCAGCCGGAGAGCTGGATAGCAGAACTGTTAGCGGCAAGGGACAGAACGCTGGCAGCGGCAACGGCGAAAGCGGAAGGACTGTATCTGGTTGCAGTAGATTACCCGGACCGGTTCGACCTGCCAAAACCGCCTATGGGCCCGCTATTTCTGGCGGACTAATTTGAGTCGTATAAAGGCAAAACTATGGACCTGATTTACTTTCTTATCGATTTTATCCTGCACATTGATGTGCACCTGGCGGAGCTGGTTGCGGAATACGGTATCTGGGTATATGCCATTCTGTTTCTGATCCTGTTCTGTGAAACCGGGCTGGTGGTGACACCATTCCTGCCAGGGGACTCGCTGCTGTTTGTTGCGGGTGCGCTTTCTGCGCTGCCAACCAACGATCTTAATGTTCATCTGATGGTGGCACTGATGATTGTGGCGGCGATTGTGGGCGATGCGGTGAACTACACTATTGGCCGATTGTTCGGGGAAAAACTTTTCAGTAACCCGAACTCCAAAATTTTCCGCCGCAGCTACCTGGATAAAACCCATGCGTTCTACGAGCGTCATGGCGGTAAGACGATTATCCTGGCGCGTTTCGTGCCAATCGTGCGTACATTTGCGCCGTTTGTTGCCGGTATGGGACATATGTCCTACCGTCACTTTGCGATGTATAACGTCGTAGGCGCATTGCTGTGGGTATTGTTGTTCACCTACGCAGGCTACCTGTTCGGCGATCTGCCGATCGTCCAGGAAAACCTGAAATTATTGATTGTGGCGATTATCGTCCTTTCCGTATTGCCGGGGGTGATTGAAGTAATTCGCCATAAGCGTGCTGCGTCACGGGCTGCAAAATAGAAAGTAACTCAGCGGTTCGACCACTTTTTTATCCAAAGTTTCGGGCTGTTATGTTTTAATGTGCAACATTCATGGTCTGTTAGGGGCAAAAATGGCATTATGCGCCCCTTATAACAAAGCTGACTAGGGTTCAGGCAGAAAGGTCACCAATGAGCTGGATTGAACGAATTAAAAGCAACATTACTCCCACCCGCAAGGCAAGCATTCCTGAAGGGGTGTGGACCAAGTGTGATAGCTGCGGTCAGGTTTTATACCGTGCTGAGCTGGAACGTAATCTTGAGGTCTGTCCGAAGTGTGACCATCATATGCGCATGTCGGCGCGCAATCGCCTGCATAGCCTGTTAGATGAAGGTTCTCTTGTGGAACTGGGTAGCGAGCTTGAGCCGAAAGACGTGCTGAAGTTTCGTGACTCCAAAAAATACAAAGACAGACTGGCTTCTGCGCAGAAAGAAACTGGCGAGAAAGATGCGCTGGTGGTGATGAAAGGCACACTTCACGGTATGCCGGTCGTTGCTGCGGCATTCGAGTTCGCGTTTATGGGCGGCTCCATGGGCTCTGTGGTCGGCGCGCGTTTTGTCCGTGCCGTTGAGCAGGCGCTGGAAGACAACTGTCCGCTGATCTGCTTCTCCGCTTCTGGCGGGGCGCGTATGCAGGAAGCGCTGATGTCTTTGATGCAGATGGCGAAAACCTCTGCTGCGCTGGCGAAAATGCAGGAACGCGGTTTACCGTATATTTCTGTACTGACCGACCCAACAATGGGTGGTGTTTCCGCAAGCTTCGCGATGCTGGGCGATCTCAACATTGCAGAACCGAAAGCACTGATCGGCTTCGCTGGTCCGCGTGTTATCGAGCAAACCGTACGTGAGAAACTGCCGCCGGGATTCCAGCGCAGCGAGTTCCTGATTGAAAAAGGCGCTATCGATATGATCGTTCGCCGTCCGGAAATGCGCCTGAAACTGGCAAGCATCCTGGCGAAGCTGATGAATCTTCCCGCGCCGAATCCGGATGAGCCGCGTGAAGGCGAAGTGGTACCTCCGGTTCCCGATCAGGAACCAGAGGCCTGATAGTTTACGCTATGGGTTTCGGGTTGCAGGCAGGCGACAAGAGTGTTAATCCCGATGAACTTACACCGTTAAGTGATTCGGGAGAGCGAGTACAGCCAACACATCTGCAACGTGGAAAACGACGTGTAAAAAAGGGCAGGCCGGTTGGCGCTGCCCTTTTGCTTTTCTCAACGTAAAGAATCTACAGGCATCATGGACAATAAACGTATCCCTCAAGCCGCGTCGCCCCTGGCGTCGTGGCTTTCTTATCTTGAAAACCTGCACAGTAAAACCATCGATCTGGGCCTTGAACGCGTCAGCCAGGTGGCGCGTAAACTGGGTGTGTTGAAACCTGCGCCATTTGTTTTTACGGTGGCAGGAACCAATGGGAAAGGCACAACCTGTCGTACGCTGGAATCTGTGCTGACTGCGGCAGGCTATAAAGTTGGGGTGTACAGTTCGCCTCATCTGGTGCGCTACACGGAACGCGTACGCGTGCAGGGGCGTGAACTGCCGGAATCAGCTCATACCGCCTCGTTTGCTGAGATTGAAGACGCACGTGGTGACATTTCCCTGACTTACTTTGAATACGGTACGTTATCGGCACTCTGGCTGTTTAAACAGGCCCAACTGGATGTTGTTATTCTGGAAGTGGGGTTAGGCGGCCGCCTTGACGCCACCAATATCGTCGATGCCGATGTCGCAGTAGTCACCAGTATTGCGCTTGACCATACTGACTGGCTGGGCCCGGATCGCGAAAGTATTGGTCGTGAGAAGGCAGGGATTTTCCGCGCAGAGAAACCGGCCATCGTCGGCGAACCGGAAATGCCTTACACCATCGCGGATGTCGCTCAGGAGAGCGGGGCGATTTTGCAGCGCTGCGGTGTGGACTGGCGCTATGCGGTCACGGAGAATGACTGGTCGTTTACGGACGCTCATGGAACGTTGACGCACCTGCCGTTGCCGCAGGTGCCACAACCTAACGCTGCAACCGCACTGGCCGCACTGCGCGCAAGCGGTCTTAACGTCAGCGAGCAGGCCATTCGTGACGGTATCGAACAAGCGATTTTACCGGGACGCTTCCAGATTGTGAGCGAGTCGCCGCGGGTGATTTTTGATGTTGCCCATAACCCGCATGCGGCGGAGTATCTGACCGGACGTCTGAAAAAGTTAGTGAAAAGCGGGCGTGTACTTGCGGTTATCGGTATGCTACATGATAAAGATATTGCAGGTACGTTGGCCTGGCTGAAAAGTGTGGTTGACGACTGGTACTGTGCGCCCCTGGAAGGGCCGCGTGGTGCAACGGCAGAACAGCTGCTGGAGCACCTGGGCAAAGGCAACGCTTATGACAGCGTGGCGCAGGCATGGGCTGCGGCACTTGCTGAGGCGAAGCCAGAAGATACCGTGTTGGTGTGTGGATCGTTTCACACTGTCGCACATGTCATGGAAGTAATAGACGTGGGGAGAAGCGGTGGCGAGTAAGTTTCAGAACCGATTAGTCGGCACAATTGTGCTGGTCGCGCTCGGGGTAATTGTGCTTCCCGGGCTGCTTGACGGCCAGAAAAAGCATTATCAGGATGAATTTGCAGCGATCCCACTGGTGCCTAAACCCGGCG
This sequence comes from Citrobacter sp. wls757, assembly GCF_005280935.1. Taxonomy (NCBI): domain Bacteria; kingdom Pseudomonadati; phylum Pseudomonadota; class Gammaproteobacteria; order Enterobacterales; family Enterobacteriaceae; genus Citrobacter; species Citrobacter sp. wls757. The sequence goes on from NZ_SZWU01000034.1 coordinate 58,369, forward strand.
ATCGCGATGAACCAGACATGATGCCTGCAGCAACGCAGGCGCTGCCGACTCAGCCGCCGGAAGGGGCGGCAGAAGAGGTGCGTGCGGGTGATGCTGCCGCGCCATCGTTGGATCCATCACGTTTGACGACGGCAAACAGCGCAGAGTTAGATCCTGTCCCTGCGCCTGTGGAACCACCGAAACCTAAACCGAAGCCGCAGCCTGTTGCTGTCGCCCCGACGCCAACGCCGGCACCGACTCCAGCGCCGAAACCGGCCGCTGAGGAAGCGCCAGCCCCAACCGGCAAAGCGTATGTTGTACAGCTCGGTGCATTGAAAAACGCGGATAAGGTCAATGAGATCGTGGGTAAACTTCGTGGCGCGGGCTTCCGGGTATATACTTCCCCGTCAACGCCGGTGCAGGGTAAAATAACCCGCATTCTCGTAGGACCTGACGCCTCCAAAGATAAGCTGAAGAACTCGCTGGGCGAGCTGCAGAAGATCTCTGGTTTGAGCGGGGTGGTGATGGGGTATACCCCTAACTAAGGGATTGCGTTACGTTGCTCTGATGTAGGCCGGACAAGGCGTTTACACCGCCATCCGGCAGTGCCCGAAGAGGCATAAAATCGTATGGCGTTGAAGATTTTTTCAGCGCCATTTTTATTTACGCGTGGAAAGGAAATCCCTACGCAAACGTTTTCTTTTTCTGTTAGAATGCGCCCCGAACAGGACGACAGGGCGTAAAATCGTGGGACACATATGGTCTGGATTGATTACGCCATTATCGCGGTGATTGGTTTTTCCTGTCTGGTTAGCCTGATCCGTGGCTTTGTTCGTGAAGCATTATCGTTGGTGACTTGGGGTTGTGCTTTCTTTGTCGCCAGCCATTACTACACTTACCTGTCTGTCTGGTTTACGGGCTTTGAAGACGAACTGGTTCGAAATGGGATTGCTATCGCGATACTGTTCATCGCGACACTTATCGTCGGCGCTATCGTTAACTTTGTGATAGGCCAACTGGTAGAGAAAACAGGACTGTCGGGTACCGACAGGGTGTTGGGGATCTGCTTCGGTGCTTTGCGTGGAGCGTTGATCGTCGCCGCCATACTGTTCTTTCTCGATACCTTTACCGGTCTGTCAAAAAGTGAAGACTGGGGTAAGTCACAGCTGATCCCGCAGTTCAGTTTCATCATCAGATGGTTCTTTGACTATCTGCAAAGCTCGTCAAGTTTCTTGCCCAAAGTATAAACTTTGGGTCGTTGCTGAACGAGGAAAAGACGTATGTGCGGTATTGTCGGTATCGCCGGTGTTATGCCGGTAAACCAGTCGATTTATGACGCGTTAACGGTGCTCCAGCATCGTGGTCAGGATGCTGCGGGCATCATCACCATTGATGCCAACAACTGCTTCCGCTTGCGTAAAGCAAACGGAATGGTGAGCGATATTTTTGAAGCGCGCCATATGCAGCGTTTGCAGGGCAATATGGGCATCGGTCATGTGCGTTACCCAACGGCTGGCAGCTCCAGCGCCTCCGAAGCTCAACCTTTTTACGTCAACTCACCGTATGGCATTACGCTTGCCCACAATGGCAACCTGACCAACGCGCATGAGTTGCGTAAAAAGCTGTTTGAAGAAAAGCGCCGCCACATCAATACCACTTCAGATTCTGAAATTCTGCTGAATATTTTCGCCAGCGAGCTGGATAACTTCCGCCATTACCCGCTGGAAGCCGACAATATTTTTGCTGCCATTGCGGCAACCAACCGCCAGATTCGCGGCGCCTATGCCTGCGTGGCGATGATTATCGGTCACGGTATGGTTGCCTTCCGCGACCCTAACGGTATCCGTCCGCTGGTGATGGGCAAACGCGATATTGGCGATGGCCGTACCGAGTACATGGTGGCGTCTGAGAGCGTAGCGCTGGATACGCTGGGCTTTGAATTCCTGCGCGACGTAGCACCTGGCGAAGCGGTGTACATCACCGAAAAAGGCCAGCTGTTTACCCGTCAGTGTGCCGATAACCCGGTGAGCAATCCATGTCTGTTTGAATACGTTTACTTCGCACGTCCTGACTCCTTTATCGACAAGATTTCCGTCTACAGCGCCCGTGTGAATATGGGGACTAAGCTTGGCGAAAAAATTGCCCGTGAGTGGGAAGATCTGGACATCGACGTAGTAATCCCAATCCCGGAAACCTCCTGTGATATCGCGCTGGAAATTGCCCGCATTCTCGGTAAGCCGTACCGCCAGGGGTTTGTGAAAAACCGCTATGTGGGCCGTACCTTTATCATGCCGGGCCAGCAGTTGCGTCGTAAATCTGTGCGCCGTAAGCTGAACGCTAACCGTGCGGAATTCCGTGATAAAAACGTGCTGTTGGTGGATGACTCCATCGTGCGTGGCACCACCTCAGAACAGATTATCGAGATGGCGCGTGAAGCTGGCGCGAAGAAGGTGTATCTGGCCTCTGCCGCCCCGGAAATTCGCTTCCCGAACGTTTATGGCATCGATATGCCTACGGCGACGGAGCTGATTGCGCATGGTCGTGAAGTGGACGAGATTCGCCAGATAATCGGCGCAGATGGTCTGATCTTCCAGGATCTGAACGATCTGATTGAAGCTGTCCGTGCTGAGAACCCGGATATTCAGCAGTTTGAATGTTCAGTGTTTAACGGCGTGTACGTTACCAAAGACGTCGACCAGCAATATCTCGATTTCCTCGACTCCCTGCGTAATGACGATGCCAAAGCGGTGTTGCGTCAGAACGAAGCGGAAAACCTTGAGATGCACAACGAAGGTTAATGTTTGCTCGCAAGCAAGGGCGCAACCTGCGCCCTTGCTT
>NZ_SZWU01000034.1:61228-99665 GCF_005280935.1 Citrobacter sp. wls757
CGTAATTTCCTGCAAAGTCGGCCCTGAGCAAGTAAGGGCGATTACACATGAAACGACTCATCATTGGTATTTCTGGTGCAAGCGGGGCAATTTACGGCGTGCGCCTGTTGCAGGTATTGCGTGACGTCACTGATGTGGAAACCCACCTGGTGATGAGTGCCGCTGCCCGGCAGACGCTGGCGCTGGAAACGGACCTCTCTGTGCGCGACGTGCAGGCGCTGGCAAATGTGAATTATGATAGCCGTGATATCGCCGCCAGTATCTCCTCCGGCTCTTTTCAGACCGCCGGAATGGTTATTCTGCCTTGTTCAATCAAAACGCTTTCTGGCATCGTCCACAGTTACACCGATGGGTTGCTTACCCGTGCGGCAGATGTGGTGTTGAAAGAACGTCGTCCGCTGGTGCTGTGTGTACGCGAAACGCCGCTGCATCTGGGGCATTTGCGATTGATGACGCAGGCGGCAGAAATTGGGGCGGTAATTATGCCACCTGTCCCGGCGTTTTATCATCGTCCGCAAACGCTCGATGATGTGATTAATCAAACGGTTAATCGCGTGCTTGACCAGTTTGATATTACCCTTCCGCAGGACCTGTTCACCCGCTGGCAAGGGGCGTAAGCCGTTCCATCAGCGTGCAAAGAATCATCCGTTGCCCTGTTTCAGGGCAATTTTGTAACCGCGATCATATCCTCAACATTTAATTCGTTAAAACTCAACGAAACGCTGCGGTTCAACCGCCAGACCTGCTATCTTCAAAATCAGGACATTATTGCAACGTTTTATTAACATATTTAACGTCGAATATCCTCATCGACGTGAAAATGGCATAAGACCTGCATGAAAAAGTCTGCAAACACACAACACAACGTAAAACATAATAAAATTACGCCACTTGAGGGTTATGTATGAAGAAGACGGTTCTTGCTTTGTCTTTGCTGGTAGGACTCTCCGCCACCGCGGCCAGCTACGCAGCACTTCCGCAGACGGTTCGTATTGGTACAGATACAACGTACGCTCCTTTTTCCTCTAAAGATGCCAAAGGCGACTTTGTCGGCTTCGATATCGATCTGGGAAATGAGATGTGTAAGCGCATGCAGATCAAATGCACCTGGGTTGCCAGTGACTTTGATGCGCTGATCCCATCGCTGAAAGCGAAAAAAATTGATGCCATCATCTCCTCGCTTTCTATCACCGAAAAGCGTCAGCAAGAGATTGCGTTCTCAGACAAACTTTACGCTGCAGACTCACGTCTGATCGCCGCGAAAGGTTCCCCAATTCAGCCGACTCTGGATTCCCTCAAGGGTAAACACGTTGGCGTCCTGCAAGGCTCTACACAGGAAGCCTATGCCAATGACAACTGGCGCAGTAAAGGCGTGGACGTGGTGGCCTATGCGAACCAGGACCTCATCTATTCTGACCTGACGGCAGGCCGTCTGGACGCGGCATTGCAAGATGAAGTCGCGGCCAGCGAAGGCTTCCTGAAGCAGCCTGCTGGTAAGGATTACGCTTTTGCCGGTCCGTCGGTGAAAGATAAAAAATACTTTGGTGACGGAACCGGGATTGGCTTGCGCAAAGATGATGCAGAGCTGAAAGCCGCTTTCGACAAAGCGCTGGGCGAACTGCGTAAAGACGGCACCTACGACAAAATGGCGAGCAAATATTTTAATTTTAATGTCTACGGCGATTAATACAGCGGCGTGGGGAATTGACTGCACCATTGCGGGTAACCATTTCGGTGCATAATAAATTCAGTGCACTGTTTTGGTGCTTTTATCGCTGACTTAATAAGCATGAGTGCATACTTAAGCGCTTTTCATGCAAATAAATACCGCCGACAGGGTAGAATGCTTTGCCTTGTCGGCCTGATTAATGGCACGATAACTGCACCTGGTCCTGTAAAGATCCCCTATAAAAGACAGTCTGTTGAGGATAGTTATGAAAAAACTGGTGTTGTCTCTTTCTCTGGTTCTGGCTTTCTCCAGTGCTACCGCAGCATTTGCAGCCATTCCGCAAAAAATTCGTATCGGTACCGATCCTACTTATGCGCCGTTCGAATCGAAGAATGCGCAGGGTGAATTAGTCGGTTTTGATATCGATCTGGCTAAAGAACTGTGCAAACGTATCAATACGCAATGTACCTTCGTGGAAAACCCGCTGGACGCGCTGATCCCTTCGCTAAAAGCGAAGAAAATCGATGCCATCATGTCCTCGCTTTCCATTACTGAAAAACGTCAGCAGGAAATCGCATTTACCGACAAGCTTTATGCAGCCGATTCGCGTCTGGTTGTCGCTAAAGATTCTGCTATTCAGCCGACCATTGAGTCGCTGAAAGGCAAACGTGTTGGTGTGCTGCAGGGCACTACCCAGGAAACGTTCGGCAACGAACACTGGGCGCCAAAAGGTATTGAGATTGTCTCTTATCAGGGGCAGGACAATATCTATTCTGACCTGACTGCCGGGCGTATTGACGCAGCGTTCCAGGATGAAGTTGCGGCCAGCGAAGGCTTCCTGAAACAGCCAGTCGGTAAAGATTACAAATTCGGCGGCCCGTCTGTGAAAGACGAGAAGTTGTTCGGCGTGGGTACCGGTATGGGGCTGCGCAAAGACGATAACGAACTGCGCGAAGCGCTGAATAAAGCCTTTGCCGAAATGCGAGCTGACGGTACTTACGAGAAGCTGGCGAAAAAGTACTTCGATTTTGATGTTTACGGCGGTTAATTACCGCAGGTGCTGATAAAGCCCGTAGATTTTTGACGCGTTGAATTTATGCCCGATGGCACCGCGCTTATCCGGCCTACGGTGAGTTTGTAGGCCGGATAAGGCAAGGCCGCCATCCGGCATTTAACGGTTAGTCTGAAATCAAAAGAGGCTTACTACTCCACCACACACGACAGGACAGGCAGCATGTTGTATGGCTTTTCAGGTGTTATTTTACAGGGCGCAATTGTTACGCTGGAGCTGGCACTCAGCTCGGTGGTACTGGCGGTTCTGATAGGTCTTGTCGGCGCAGCAGCAAAGCTGTCGCAAAGCCGGGCAATGGGACTTATTTTCGAAGGGTACACAACGCTAATCCGCGGCGTGCCCGATCTGGTCTTAATGCTGCTCATCTTCTACGGATTACAAATCGCGCTGAATACCATTACCGATGCCATCGGTATCGGCCAGATTGATATTGATCCGATGGTTGCGGGCATTATCACCCTTGGATTCATCTACGGCGCCTATTTTACCGAAACTTTTCGCGGTGCGTTTATGGCTGTACCAAAAGGCCATATTGAAGCCGCGACGGCGTTTGGCTTTACCAGCTCACAAATATTTCGTCGCATTATGTTCCCGGCGATGATGCGTTATGCCTTACCGGGAATCGGCAATAACTGGCAGGTTATTCTTAAGGCTACGGCGCTGGTATCGTTGCTTGGACTTGAAGACGTGGTGAAAGCGACTCAGCTTGCCGGGAAGAGTACCTGGGAGCCGTTCTATTTTGCCGTCGTGTGCGGGGTCATCTATCTGGTGTTTACCACTGTTTCTAATGGTGTGCTGCTGTACCTTGAGCGCCGCTATTCCGTGGGTGTGAAGAGGGCTGACCTGTGATCGAGATTATTCAGGAATACTGGAAGTCCCTGCTGTGGACCGACGGATATCGCTACACTGGCGTCGCTATCACCCTGTGGCTTTTGATTTCGTCAGTAGTGATGGGCGGAATACTGGCACTCTTTTTGGCGATTGGTCGCGTTTCCAGTAATAAATTTATCCAGTTTCCCATCTGGCTGTTCACCTATATTTTTCGTGGGACGCCGCTGTACGTTCAGCTACTGGTGTTTTATTCCGGGATGTATACGCTGGAGATAGTTAAAGGCACGGACTTCCTCAACGCGTTTTTCCGCAGCGGGCTGAATTGCACCGTGCTGGCGCTGACGCTGAATACCTGCGCCTATACCACGGAGATTTTCGCCGGGGCTATTCGTTCCGTGCCTCACGGTGAGATTGAGGCTGCGCGCGCATACGGTTTCTCGTCATTCAAACTGTATCGCTGCATTATTTTACCTTCCGCGCTGCGTATTGCGCTGCCGGCATACAGCAATGAAGTCATTTTAATGCTGCACTCCACGGCGCTGGCATTTACTGCAACGGTGCCAGATTTGTTGAAAATCGCTCGCGATATCAACTCGGCAACGTATCAGCCGTTTACCGCCTTCGGTATTGCCGCTGTGCTGTATTTGATTATTTCGTATGTCCTGATCAGTCTGTTCCGTAAAGCGGAAAAACGCTGGTTGCAGCATGTATCCTCTAAATGATTCGAGTAACACGATGTCTGAAAATAAATTAAACGTTATCGATTTACATAAGCACTACGGCGAACATGAAGTGCTGAAAGGGGTATCGCTGCAGGCCAACGCGGGTGATGTTATCAGCATTATTGGCTCGTCAGGTTCCGGTAAAAGTACCTTCCTGCGCTGCATTAACTTTCTCGAGAAACCGAGTGCCGGGTCGATTGTCGTCAGCGGTCAGAACATTGGTCTGGTGCGCGACAAAGACGGCCAGTTGAAGGTTGCGGACAAAAATCAGCTACGCCTGCTGCGTACGCGTCTGACGATGGTCTTTCAGCACTTTAATCTGTGGAGCCACATGACAGTGCTGGAAAACGTCATGGAAGCGCCGATTCAGGTGTTGGGGCTGAGCAAGCAGGAAGCTCGCGACCGTGCGGTGAAGTATCTGGCTAAAGTGGGCATTGATGAGCGCGCACAGGGCAAATATCCGGTGCACCTGTCCGGTGGTCAGCAGCAGCGTGTTTCCATTGCCCGTGCGCTGGCGATGGAACCGGAAGTGTTATTGTTTGATGAACCTACGTCAGCGCTTGATCCTGAGCTGGTGGGTGAAGTGCTGCGCATTATGCAACAGCTGGCTGAAGAGGGGAAAACCATGGTGGTGGTGACCCACGAAATGGGGTTTGCCCGTCATGTTTCCACGCACGTGATTTTCCTGCATCAGGGGAAAATTGAGGAAGAGGGTGACCCGGAGCAGGTATTTGGTAATCCGCAAAGCCCGCGTTTGCAGCAGTTCCTTAAAGGATCGCTGAAGTAAGTCAACAGCCCGGAGGCGCTACGCTTTCCGGGCTTACAATTTTAGCGCGTCGCGCTCCAGCCGAAACACCCAGTCGTCGTAGGCGATGCCGTCAATCTCATACGCCTTTTCCAGTACCTGCGTACGTACAAAGCCTGTCTTTTCCAGAATACGGATTGACCCCTTGTTATCCGCCAGCGCGTATGCGTTTATCGCCGTCACACCTGCATGCTCGAAGGCATACTGGCACACTGCTCGGACGGCTTCACTGGCAATACCTTTCCCCTGAGCCTGTGGCATGATGGCGTAGCCGAGGTCGGCTTCCTGCGGGTAAAGATGGCTGATTTGCAGACCAATATCGCCAAGTGGCATCGGGCTGTTATGTTCGCGGATGACGAAAGTGTGCTGTGCGGCCAGACGTCTGGCGAATAACAGCCGCGTATCTTTCGCCGGGGCGATGTTGCCCATATAGCGCATGACTTCAGGACATTCACGGAGTTTCTGGAAAAATGACCAGTCAGAAAATTGAAACAAAGAGAGGGTAAGTCGGGGAGTCGATATTATCGCCATAACGTCGCCATTGCGGAAATCTGGTCTATAACCTTACCACCACAACGGCGACTGTGAATAGTGCATAGGGGTTATCGGATGACATCCGCCAGCGCTTCTTCTAAATCGTACCAGCGAAACGTAAAACCGGAAGCTTCCAGGCGTTTGGGCAATGCGCGTTGTCCACCAAGGACCAGTACTGACGATTCCCCCATCAGCAGTCGCATAGCGGTGGCGGGAACGCGCAGAATGGCAGGGCGGTTCAGAGCGTGACCCAGCGCGTGGGCAAATTGCTCATTGTGCACCGGGTATGGCGAAACCATATTGAAGGGACCGCGTAGATCGTTATTCAGCAGCCAGATAATTCCGTTGACCATATCATCAACATGGATCCAGGCCATATACTGGCGTCCGTTACCGATCGGGCCGCCTAAGCCAAGACGAAACGGCGGTACCATTTTTGCCAGAATGCCGCCTGCTGAGGCCAGTACCACGCCGGTACGCAGCATACATACGCGGGTTTTTTCGCTTTGCGCAGTGCTGGCAATTTGCTCCCAGCGGGCGCACAGCTTGTGGGTAAATTCGTTATGCGGTGGCTCTTCTTCCGTAACCACAACTTCGCCCAAATCGCCGTAGTAACCGGTAGCGGAACCGGAGATTAACACTGAGGGCGGCGTCTCGCTGGCATTGATTAAATCGACCAGTTTCTGCGTAATGCCCCAACGGCTCTGGCACAAGCGTTCCTTTTGCTGTGCGCTCCAGCGCTTATCTGCAATAGGCTCTCCGGCAAGGTTAATCACGGCATCAATATTATTGAGATGTTGCCGCTCTTCCAGTCCTTTCCATAACGTGACCCGAGAGTCGAGAATCTGACGAGCCTTATCAGGGGTACGTGTCACTACGATTATCTGATGCCCCAGTTCCAGCAGGCAGGGGATCAGATGACGTCCAATCAGGCCAGTACCGCCGGTAATCAGAATCTGCATGTCGCCTCCCGGGTTACGTTTTAGCGCTGCCAGCTCAGCGTCATTGATACTGAGTCGGCGTAACGCAATGCGTGAAGTTTATCTATCTCGACTTCAGCATAAGTGACCCAGTGATGTTCGCGTGCGATATCGAGCACATCTTGAGTTAATTTTTCTAACAATGAGAAGCGGTTACCCTCCACGTGGGCAATGATGCTTTTGGTTATAGTGCGGTAATTCAGCGCGTCGTTGATATCTTCGCTGGTACGCGCTTTGTCTGCCGGATAGTGAATGGCAATGTTGATGACGATATCCTGGCGGTTAAGGATCTCCTCTTCTTTAATGCCGATAAAGGTGCGCAGACGAAGGTTTTTTATACGAATAATAGCGTCAGGTTGTGACATTGCAGGTTTCCTCCATGTATGAACCTCTGCATGATACACGAGAACCGAATTGCGTCACCGCTTCTCACTCAGTGCTTGCTGCATGGCGCGTTCCGTGGCAGGACGCGTACGGATGCGTTCGTGCCAGTTATTGACCGCCGGGTAATTGTCGAGGTCGATGCGCTGACGCTGATGGGCGTGGACCCACGGCCAGCAGGCAATGTCAGCAATGCTGTAGTGATCGCCTCCCAGCCAGGGTGACGTTTCCAGACGTTTATTCATCACGTTGTACAGGCGCTGGGTTTCAACCTGGTATCTTTCAATAGCGTAAGGGATCGTTTGCGGAGCGTAATGACTGAAATGATGATTCTGCCCCAGCATGGGGCCCAAACCGCTGACCTGCCAGAAAAGCCACTGCAGCGTGGTGTGGCGTTCGCGTAATTCACCGCTGAGCAGCTTACCGCTCTTCTCCGCCAGATAGAGTAAAATTTCTCCGGACTCAAACAAGCTGATGGGCCTTCCGCCATCTTCCGGCGCATGATCGATAATGGCCGGGATTTTATTGTTCGGCGAGATCAGCAGAAAATCGGGGCGAAACTGGCTGCCTTTGCTGATATCGACATGAATCAGACGGTATTGCAGCTGTGCCTCTTCAAGAAACAGCGTGATTTTGTGACCGTTTGGCGATGGCGTGTAATAGAGATCGATCATTTTCAGCATCCGTTTTGTCATGAACCGGGTCATTACAAGTATAGAGCCTGTTGGCGTGCGTGAGTTTTCATCAAGTGACAGCGAGAGAAAGACTCTATATTTTGAAGGCAAGCCAATACACTTCAGAGGACATTATGAGCAAATCTGCAATTACGCTGTGGTCAGATGCCAATTTTTTCTCCCCCTACGTACTGTCTGTTTATGTCGCTCTGCAAGAGAAGGGGCTACCTTTCACGCTGAAAACCGTTGATCTCAATAGTGGTGAACACTTGCATCCTTCATGGCAAGGTTACGCCTTGACGCGCCGCGTACCGGTTCTTGAGATCGATGGTTTTGAACTGAGCGAATCATCAGCGATTACGGAATTCCTGGAAGAGAGCTTTGCACCGCCACAGTGGGAGCGTATCTACCCACACGATGTACAAAAGCGCGCTCGGGCGCGCCAGGTTCAGGCGTGGATCCGCAGCGATTTAATGCCTATCCGTGAGGAACGATCAACAGATGTCGTTTTTGCTGGCGTGAAGAAAGGACCGTTAAGCGAAGCGGGAAAAGCCAGTGCGGAAAAACTGTTCGCTACTGCGAGCAGTTTACTGAGCCACGGTAAGCAGAATTTATTTGGCGAATGGTGTATCGCTGACTGTGATTTAGCGCTAATGCTTAATCGCCTGGTCCTGAATGGTGATGAGGTTCCAGAAGCGCTTGCGGAATACGCCACCTTCCAGTGGCAGCGCGCTTCAGTACAGCGTTTTATCGCGCTTTCAGCGAAGCGTTCCTGCTGAAAAACGGGCCGTAATCCAGTATCATTACAAGGTGATTTTCAGCGAGGAGTGAGTGATGAAACTGATGTTCGCATCGGACATTCATGGTTCGTTGCCAGCCACGGAACGCGTACTCGAACGGTTTGCTGCAAGCGGCGCGCAATGGCTGGTGATATTGGGTGATGTTTTAAACCACGGGCCGCGTAATGCGCTTCCAGAAGGCTATGCACCTGCGCAGGTTGCTGAACGGCTGAATGAGCTGGCATCGCGAATTATTGCGGTGCGTGGTAATTGCGACAGCGAAGTGGATCAGATGCTCCTGCATTTTCCGATGACTGCGCCGTGGCAGCAAATTCTGACAGAAAACCAGCGACTCTTTTTGACGCACGGACACCTTTTTGGCCCGCAAAATATGCCGGCGCTCAATGCGGGCGATGTTCTGGTTTATGGGCATACTCATCTGCCGGTTGCTGAGCGGCGCGAGGGTATCTATCATTTCAATCCCGGCTCGGTAAGCATCCCGAAAGGGGGCTTTGCGGCAAGTTACGGGATTCTGGATGATAATGTTCTCAGCGTAATGGCACTCAATGATCAAAGTGTTATTGCACAGGTCGAGATTAATCCGTAATTTACCCCACAAACATAAACGCGCCGTAAGAGCGCCAGAAAAAAGAAGGTTTCCTGATGGTGGAACAGCGTCGTTTGGCAAGTACTGAATGGGTGGATATTGTGAATGAAGACAACGAAGTCATTGCACAGTCCAGCCGGGAACAAATGCGGGCGCAACGCTTACGCCATCGTGCAACGTATATCGTTGTGCATGATGGTATGGGCAAAATTCTGGTTCAACGTCGCACTGAGACAAAAGATTTTTTGCCCGGCATGCTGGATGCCACCGCAGGCGGTGTGGTTCAGGCTGACGAGCAGATGCTGGAATCAGCGCGTCGTGAAGCAGAAGAGGAACTGGGGATTGCGGGCGTGCCGTTTGCCGAGCATGGTCAGTTTTACTTTGAAGATCAGAACTGTCGCGTATGGGGCGGGTTGTTTAGCTGCGTTTCCCACGGACCGTTTGCGCTTCAGGAAGATGAGGTCAGTGAAGTTTGCTGGTTGACGCCGGAAGAAATTACCGCGCGCTGCGACGAATTTACACCGGACTCCCTGAAAGCCCTGGCGCTGTGGATGACCCGCAACGCCAAGAATGAAGGGGCGAAAGCCGAAAAGCAGGAAGAAGCTGAGTAAACTCTGTTCATCCGGCCTACTGCGTCGAGAAATCGAGTAGGCCGGACGCACACTTTTTAATGGTAACCCATCATCTGCGCGCCAATCACCACCACGCTGGACATAATAAACAGCAGTCCCAACAGTGTAGCACCTACCTTCAGCCAGTTACGAAAATCCACCCGACAAACGCCTAACGTAGCCATCAGAGATGCTGACGTCGGATAGATAATATGACTGAATCCGTCGCCAAACTGGAAGGCCAGGACTGTGACCTGACGGTTTACGCCAACCAGATCGCCCAGCGGTGCCAGTAGCGGCATGGTTAACGCAGCCTGACCAGAGCCGGAAGTGACGAAGAAATTAAATACTGCCTGGAACAATAGCATAAACCACGCCGCGATGGCGTTATCCAGCCCGCTGATGCCATTGGCAATGCTGTGCAGCAGAGTGTTTAACACGCTGGCTTCACCCGCCTCTCCATTACCGACCAGCAGTAAAATGCCTTTGGCAAAACCAACCAGCAGGGCAGGGGCAATCATCATTCGTGCGCCCTCAGTGAATGAGGAGGCCATGATGTTGACCGTCATGCCGTTGAGCCGAAACACGACGCCGATAATGCCAATCACCAGACCCATCGTGAAGAACTGACTGGCGATCTCAGGAATAAACCACGCGTTGACGATAACGCCCCAGACAACCCAAATCATCACCGCGGTCAGCACCAGTAGCACTAACCAGTCGCCCAGCGTGAAGCGTCGTTCCACGACTTCGTCCTGCTGCTCGCGAAAGAAGCGGTCGGATTCATGTACCCGGGACAAAAGCGGATTCCTTTTGATACGCGCCGCATAGGCCAGCGTGAAGGTCAGCCCGATTAGTGTAGCGATCACCCAGACCACGATGCGTAGCCCGGAACCAGAGAGCACCGGTACCCCCGCAATACCTTGCGCGACCACCACGCAAAATGGGTTCATCCATGAGCTGGCGAAACCAATCTGAGTCGCGATATAGGTAACCAGCACGGTGGTGATACTGTCGTAACCTAGCCGTACCATCAAAGGCGCGATGATAATGGCAAAGGCAACAGCCTCTTCCCCCATGCCAAACACCGCGCCGCCTAAGGAGAAGAGAATAAACAGCACTGGGATAAACAGGACCTCGTTGCCCCGCGTATGGCGAATGAGCGCCAGGATGCCGTTATCAATGGTACCGGTACGCATAACGATGCCGAATGCGCCGCCAATGACCAGCATAAACATAATGATGCCGACAGCAGTGCCGAATTTCGAGCCGGAGGTTAATCCTTCAAACGGGAAATTCATCAGGCCTGGGCGTTCATCTCCGGTGGTGAATAACTGCACCCGGTGATACTGCTCTTCACCTGCGTCGTTGGTCAGAATACGAAAGGAATGGGGGTCAACCACCTTACGGGTTTTGGTTTGTCCATCAACCTGATACTGAACTTCCTGGCTGTCGAACATCCCGACGGGAACAACCCATGTTGCCAGACTGGTTAAAATGGCGACGAAAAAAATAATCACCAGCGTGTCGGGCATCGCCCATTTTTTAGCTGGCTGTGATTCTGTTACTGCTGACATGAAAGACTATCCCTGTTGCAACGCAAAAGAGAGTAAGTATGCGAACAGAAGAATAGTTATTCATTGATGCAGCGCATCCAGGCAAATGTTTCAGATTATGCCAAAGGGGAAAAAGACATAAAAAAACCGGAAATATCAGCTATTTCCGGTTTGATAAGCAGATGTGTTGCCGGATAAGAGATCCGGCACACTCGGCAGATTACTGCTGCTGCTGGGAAGACTGGATCGCGGTCAGTGCGATGGTGTAGACGATATCGTCTACCAGCGCGCCACGAGACAGGTCGTTCACCGGCTTGCGCATACCCTGCAGCATTGGCCCGATGGAGATCAGGTCGGCAGAACGCTGTACCGCTTTGTAAGTGGTGTTACCGGTGTTCAGATCCGGGAAGATGAACACGGTAGCGCGACCTGCAACCGGAGAGTTCGGCGCTTTGGATTTCGCTACGTCAGCCATAACAGCGGCGTCGTACTGCAGCGGACCGTCGATCATCAGGTCAGGACGTTTTTCCTGTGCCAGACGGGTTGCTTCGCGAACTTTCTCTACGTCACTACCTGCACCAGAAGTACCGGTGGAGTAGGAGAGCATCGCTACGCGCGGTTCGATACCGAAGGCAATTGCGGAATCAGCGGACTGAATCGCGATTTCTGCCAGCTGCTCTGCAGTCGGATCCGGGTTGATCGCGCAGTCGCCGTAAACGTAAACCTGATCCGGCAGCAGCATGAAGAACACGGAAGACACCAGAGAGCTACCCGGTGCAGTTTTGATCAGCTGCAGCGGCGGACGGATGGTGTTCGCGGTGGTGTGTACTGCACCAGAAACCAGACCGTCAACATCGTCCTGTTCCAGCATCAGGGTACCGAGAACCACGTTGTCTTCCAGCTGTTCGCGGGCAACGGTTTCGGTCATACCTTTGTTTTTACGCAGTTCGACCAGGCGAGCAACGTAGCTTTCGCGAACCACATCTGGATCAACGATTTCTACACCAGCGCCCAGTTCAACGCCCTGAGAGGCTGCAACGCGGGTGATCTCATCCGGGTTACCCAGCAGTACGCAGGTTGCGATACCACGTTCAGCACAGATAGCAGCCGCTTTAACGGTACGCGGTTCGTCGCCTTCCGGCAGAACAACACGTTTGCCCGCTTTGCGCGCCAGCTCGGTCAACTGATAACGGAACGCCGGTGGAGACAGACGACGGCTGCGTTCAGAAGTCGCGGTCAGAGATTCAATCCAGTCAGCATTGATGTAGTTAGCAACGTATTCCTGAACTTTCTCAATGCGCTCGTGATCGTCAACCGGAACTTCCAGGTTGAAGCTCTGCAGGCTCAGAGAGGTCTGCCAGGTGTTGGTGTTTACCATGAATACCGGCAGGCCAGTTTCAAATGCACGTTCGCACAGTTTAGTGATGCGCGCGTCCATTTCGTAGCCGCCAGTCAGCAGCAGAGCACCGATTTCTACGCCGTTCATAGCAGCCAGACATGCTGCAACCAGCACGTCAGGACGGTCGGCAGAAGTCACCAGCAGAGAACCTGCGCGGAAGTGCTCCAGCATGTGCGGAATGCTGCGTGCGCAGAAAGTCACAGACTTCACGCGACGGGTGTTGATATCGCCTTCGTTAACGATGGTAGCGTTCAGGTGACGCGCCATATCGATTGCACGGGTAGCGATCAGATCGAAGCTCCATGGCACCGCGCCCAGAACCGGCAGCGGACTGGATTCTTGCAGTTTAGCCGGATCAACTTTGATCACTTTCGCTTTGGAAGAGTCGTCGAAAATCTCGGACAGATCCGGGCGAGTACGGCCCTGCTCATCAACCGGTGCGTTCAGTTTGTTAACGATTACGCCGGTGATGTTGGTGTTTTTCGCGCC
The DNA here is from genome assembly GCF_005280935.1 of Citrobacter sp. wls757. Lineage (NCBI taxonomy): Bacteria > Pseudomonadati > Pseudomonadota > Gammaproteobacteria > Enterobacterales > Enterobacteriaceae > Citrobacter > Citrobacter sp. wls757. The sequence continues at coordinate 74,338 of NZ_SZWU01000034.1, forward strand.
GCCGAAGCTGCTGCGAGTCAGTTCAATACGCTCGTTCAGCTGTTCCGGGGTGTCGGTACCCTGAGACATAACGAAGACGATTTCCGCGTTCAGCGTTTTCGCGATTTCGTAGTTCAGAGACTGCGCGAACTGATGTTTACGGGTTGGGACCAGGCCTTCAACCAGTACAACTTCAGCGTCTTTGGTGTTCGCGTGGTAGTTCGCGATGATCTCTTCCATCAGCACATCTTTCTGATTGCTGGACAGCAGAGATTCAACGTGGCTCATCTTCAGCGGCTCAGCGGCTGGCAGAGAAGAGTTAGCACGGACGATGCTGGTAGTCTGGTCTGGCGCATCGCCACCGGCACGCGGTTGAGCGATCGGCTTAAAGACGCTCAGACGAACGCCTTTGCGTTCCATTGCGCGGATCACGCCAAGGCTGACGCTGGTCAGGCCGACGCTGGTTCCGGTAGGGATCAGCATAATAATACGGGACACGGTTTATCCTCTTTCGTTACCGCCAATTTAGACGGGTTACAAAACAGCACCGCCAGCTAGGCTGGCGGTGTGAAATCAGGCAGTCAGGCGGCTCGCGTCTTGCGCGATAACCAGTTCTTCGTTGGTTGGGATAACCAGCGCAGGACGGGTACCTTCTTTGTTGATGAAACCAGATTTGCCGAAACGTGCGGCCAGGTTACGTTCGTGGTCAACTTCAAAGCCCAGAACGCCCAGTTTGCCCAGAGACAGTTCACGAACCATCGCTGCGTTTTCACCGATACCACCGGTGAAGACAACTGCATCCAGACGACCATCCATCAGCGCAGTGTAAGAACCGATGTATTTCGCCAGACGGTGGCAGTAAACGTCCATTGCACGTTTAGCGTCTTCTTTAGTAGCGTAGTTATCTTCAACATAACGGCAGTCGCTGGTGACTTCGGTCAGACCCAGCAGGCCGGACTCTTTGGTCAGCATTTTGTTGATCTGGTCAACGCTCATGCCCAGGGTATCGTGCAGGTGGAAGATGATCGCCGGGTCGATGTCACCGGAACGCGTACCCATCACCAGACCTTCCAGCGGGGTTAGACCCATGGAGGTATCAACACATTTACCGTTACGGATAGCAGATACAGAACCGCCATTGCCCAGGTGGCAAGTGATGATGTTCAGCTCTTCAACCGGTTTGTTCAGCACTTTTGCCGCTTCCTGAGTGACGAAGAAGTGGCTGGTACCGTGCGCGCCGTAACGACGAACGCCGTGTTCTTTGTACAGGCTGTACGGCAGAGCATAGAGGTAAGACTCTTCCGGCATAGTCTGATGGAACGCGGTGTCGAATACAGCCACGTTTTTGTCTTTCAGATTAGGGAAGGATTTCAGCGCTTCTGCGATACCGATCAGGTGAGCCGGGTTATGCAGTGGTGCGAAAGAGGCAGAATCTTTGATGCCCTGAATAACGGAATCATCGATAACCACGGAGCTGGTGTACTTCTCGCCGCCGTGTACGATACGGTGACCAATAGCGGTCAATTGCGCAGACAATTCTGGTTTTTGTGCCAGAATAGTGTTAACGATAAAGTTCAGCGCTTCACTGTGAGCGGCGCCTGCACCTAAAGCCGCTTCTTGTTTACCGCCGTCCATTTTCCACTTGATACGTGCTTCTGGGAGATGGAAACATTCGGCTAAACCAGAGAGGTATTCTTCACCGTTTACTGCATCGATGATGGCAAATTTCAGTGAGGAGCTACCGCAGTTCAGAACCAGTACTAACTTACTCGACATGGAAGTACCTATTTATGATACGTGGCTAAAAAAACGTCAGGGAGTCATAGAGCGTAGCGCATGATGACACCGACGTTTATGATTAACATCATGCGCCATAGTCTTTTTGGGCACGATGGAATAAATACCTTTGAGTCTATGTCATTTTGCGTATTTTTCAGGCAATGGCATAATGTATGCCAATTTGACGACTCAATGATTTTGGACTACAGGCCTTACAGGCCGGCACAGGATACCTGAATGTGGGTATCAAAGACAAAATGTTTTGAACGATGTCCCTTGTAGTTGTTGTTTTGCACAAATTTTTTAATTTTTATATGTGAAGTTGAGGTAACCGCCATGTCGACACCGGATAATCGCTCCGTCAATTTTTTTAGCTTGTTTCGCCGGGGGCAGCACTATGCAAAGACGTGGCCAATGGAAAAGCGCCTTGCGCCCGTGTTTGTTGAGAACCGCGTGATCCGCATGACGCGTTACGCGATTCGTTTTATGCCGCCTATCGCCGTCTTCACCTTATGTTGGCAAATTGCGTTAGGGGGGCAGTTGGGCCCGGCCGTGGCGACTGCTCTGTTTGCGCTTAGCCTGCCGATGCAGGGGATGTGGTGGCTGGGAAAACGTTCCGTAACGCCGCTGCCGCCTTCAATTCTCAATTGGTTCTACGAAGTTCGGGGTAAATTGCAAGAAGCTGGTCAGGCGCTCTCTCCGGTGGAAGGAAAGCCGGATTACCAGGCGTTGGCTGACACGCTTAAACGCGCCTTCAAACAACTGGATAAAACTTTCCTTGATGATTTGTAATTGACCCCTGATTACGCATATAAAAGAAGGCACAAGATGCCTTCTTTTTTTTCATCGCAGTAGTAGTGATACAGGAGTCCCAAATGGAAATGACCAACGCTCAACGTCTGATTTTGTCGAATCAGTACAAAATGATGACTATGCTCGATCCAACTAACGCCGAGCGTTATCGTCGTTTGCAGACGATTATTGAACGCGGTTACGGCTTGCAGATGCGTGAGCTGGATCGTGAGTTTGGTGAACTGACGGAAGAAACCTGTCGTACGATTATCGATATTATGGAGATGTATCACGCATTACATGTGTCCTGGACTAATCTTAAGGATGCGCAGGCTATTGATGAGCGTCGCGTGACCTTCCTCGGTTTTGACGCCGCAACGGAAGCCCGTTTCCTCGGGTACGTTCGTTTTATGGTCAATGTGGAAGGTCGTTACACCCACTTTGATGCGGGTACGCATGGCTTCAACGCCCAGACCCCAATGTGGGAAAAATATCAGCGTATGCTGAATGTTTGGCACTCTTGCCCGCGTCAGTATCACCTGAGCGCGAATGAAATTAACCAAATCATTAATGCCTGAGGGGGCGAGCGTGCAGTGCAAAGGTTTTCTGTTTGATCTGGATGGAACGTTGGTCGATTCCTTACCCGCAGTAGAGCGTGCGTGGTGCAACTGGGCCGATCGCTTCGGCCTCGATCACGCCGAGGTACTCGGCTTTATTCATGGTAAGCAGGCCATTACCTCCCTGCGACACTTTATGGTGGGCAAGTCTGAGGCAGAGATCGCCGCGGAATTTACCCGTCTGGAGCAGATCGAAGCGACGGAAACCGCCGGGATCACCGCGCTGCCGGGGGCAGTTGATTTACTCAACCATCTCAATAAAGCAGGTATTCCATGGGCGATTGTGACCTCCGGTTCTATGCCAGTCGCACGTGCGCGTCATCGTGTTGCTGGGCTTCCTGCTCCTGAAGTGTTTGTCACCGCCGAGCGGGTAAAAAGAGGGAAACCAGAGCCAGACGCGTATCTGTTAGGTGCTCAGCTTCTGGGCCTGGCACCGCAGGAATGTGCAGTCGTGGAAGATGCCCCCGCCGGGGTGCTCTCAGGACTGGCTGCTGGGTGTCATGTCATCGCGGTTAACGCGCCAGCGGATACGCCGCGTCTGGACGAAGTTGATTTTTCGCTGACCAGTCTGGAACATATTTCTGTGACCAAACAACCCAACGGAAATGTGGTCGTTATAAGAAATACCTGATCATGATTTAGCCCCAGATTGTTGGGGCTTTTTTATGGCAGAATCAGTCCATCCCTCTCATTTAACAAGGATATGTTGTGAACGGTGAATTGATATGGGTTCTCTCATTGCTGGCGATTGCCGTCGTCTTGTTTGCAACTGGCAGAGTGCGTATGGACGCGGTCGCTTTGCTGGTCATTATTGCCTTTGTTCTGAGCGGAACATTGAGCATCACAGAGGCTTTTTCCGGGTTCAGCGATCCTAACGTTATTTTGATAGCGGCTTTATTCATTATCGGCGACGGCCTGGTGCGTACCGGCGTGGCGACGGTAATGGGTGCCTGGCTGGTGAAGGTCGCCGGCAGCAGTGAAGTCAAAATGCTGGTGTTGCTGATGATAACCGTAGCCGGACTCGGTGCCTTCATGAGTTCGACCGGTGTGGTCGCCATCTTTATTCCGGTTGTCTTAAGCGTTTCCATGCGCATGCAAATCTCCCCCTCACGGCTGATGATGCCGTTGAGCTTTGCCGGATTGATAAGCGGCATGATGACGCTGGTGGCAACGCCGCCGAACCTGGTCGTCAACAGTGAATTGTTACGTGAAGGACTTAACGGTTTTAGCTTTTTTAGCGTAACCCCACTGGGACTGGTGGTGTTGGTACTCGGCATAATTTATATGCTGGTGATGCGTTTTATGCTGAAAGGTGAAGACTCCGGGCAGCCGGGAGACGGCTGGAAGCGCCGGACCTTTCGCGATCTGATCAAAGAATATCGCCTGACAGGGCGTGCCCGTCGCCTGGCGATTCGCCCGGGTTCTCCCATGATTGGCCAACGTCTGGATGATCTGAAATTGCGTGAGCGCTACGGGGCAAACGTGATTGGTGTTGAACGCTGGCGGCGTTTTCGCCGCGTGATTGTCGATGTTAACGGGGTTTCTGAGTTCCGTGCCCGTGACGTATTGCTGATCGATATGTCAGCGGCCGACGTCGACCTGCGTGAATTTTGCAGCGAGCAACTGTTGGAGCCGATGGTGCTGCGCGGTGAATACTTTTCCGAGCAGGCGCTTGACGTGGGTATGGCCGAGATTTCATTAATCCCTGAATCGGAATTGATCGGCAAAACGGTACGGGAAATCGCTTTTCGTACGCGTTATGGCCTGAATGTCGTCGGACTGAAGCGTGATGGTACGGCACTGGCCGGAGCGGTGGTGGATGAACCACTGCTGATGGGCGATATCATTCTGGTAGTGGGTAACTGGAAACTCATCACTTTGTTGGGGCAAAAAGGGCGCGATTTCGTGGTGCTGAATATGCCCGTGGAAGTCAGTGAAGCTTCTCCGGCGCACAGCCAGGCGCCGCATGCGATTTTCTGTCTGGTGCTGATGGTCGCGTTAATGCTTACCGATGAAATCCCTAATACGGTTGCCGCGATTATCGCCTGTTTGCTGATGGGAAAATTCCGCTGCATCGATGCCGAAAGCGCCTATAAAGCCATTCACTGGCCAAGTATTATTTTGATTGTCGGAATGATGCCCTTTGCGCTGGCATTACAGAAAACGGGCGGTGTTGATCTGGTGGTTAAAGGGCTAATGGACGTTGGTGGAGGGTACGGCCCGTATATGATGCTGGGCTGCCTGTTCGTGCTGTGCGCGACCATTGGGTTATTTATCTCTAACACTGCGACGGCGGTACTGATGGCGCCGATTGCGCTGGCGGCAGCAAAGTCGATGGGCGTTTCGCCGTATCCTTTTGCGATGGTGATTGCGATGGCGGCTTCCGCAGCCTTTATGACGCCAGTTTCTTCACCGGTAAACACACTGGTACTCGGGCCGGGTAACTACAGCTTTAGCGATTTCGTAAAAATTGGCGTGCCGTTTACCATCATTGTGATGGTGGTGTGCGTGGTGATGATCCCGATGCTGTTTCCGTTTTGATTTTTATGTGCCGGATGGCGGCTAACGCCTCATCCGGCCTACAAAGGCAATGTCGCCGCAAACTTACAATGGAGAATCCTGACTGATTTCATCTAATGAGAGGTGAAAACTCGGGACGAACACGTCCATAAAGTAGTCCATCTCTTCGCTGCGTCGTGACTCCAGCGTTTTTTCCAGACGTGTTTTCGCCAGCAGAAATTCGTTGTTACCGGCGGAGAGTTCTTCCAGGCACTTCAGATACGCGCACAGGGCATCGGCCTGTTTAACAATCGACCTCTCTTCTTCACTTAAGGCATGTTCATCAATGAGCGGCGCAAAAATATCGCGCAGCTCATCGGGAACCATATCGACCAGTTTTTGTTGGGCAATTTTCTCTATCGCTTTATATTCCTGAGCAATCTGCGAGTTGAAATATTTCACTGGGGTAGGGAGGTCGCCGGTTAATACCTCTGACGCATCGTGATACATCGCCAACAAGGCAATACGCTCAGCATTAACCTGACCACCAAATTTACGGTTTTTAATTGCGGCCAGCGCATGGGCAACCATGGCAACCTGCAGACTGTGTTCGGACACGTTTTCGGTGCGCACGTTGCGCATCAGCGGCCAGCGGTTAATGAGTTTCAGACGGGAGAGGTGGGCAAAAAAGTGGCTCTGCTTCATAACGACCCTTACTCAGTGACTTCAGTAACGGTATTTTGCGCAGAGAGTGCTACCGGATGCAAACCCGGCAGCACTTTGCGTGGTTACAGCTGGCGATACCCTGACAGGAAACGCTCAAATTTACTCAGCGACATTTCGATATCGTCAATACGCGGTAGCGTGACGATGCGGAAATGATCCGGCCACGGCCAGTTGAATGCCGTCCCCTGGACCAGCAGTACTTTTTCCTGCAACAGGAAGTCGAGTACCATCTTCTGGTCGTCATGAATATTAAAGCGTTTAGCATCAATTTTCGGGAACATATACAGCGCACCGCGCGGTTTTACGCAAGAGACGCCGGGGATGTCATTAAGCAGTTCCCAGGCGCGGTTACGTTGCTCATACAGACGTCCGCCTGGCATGATGAATTCGCTGATGCTCTGATATCCACCCAGTGCGGTCTGTATGGCATGTTGCGCCGGAACGTTGGCACACAGGCGCATAGAAGCCAGCATCTCAAGGCCTTCGATATACCCTTTGGCATGTTTCTTCGGTCCGTTCAGTACCATCCAGCCCTGGCGGAAACCGGCAACACGATAGGTTTTTGACAGGCCGTTAAAGGTAATAGTCAGCAGGTCAGGGGCCATTGCCGCAATCGAGTGGTGCTCGGCGTCATCGTAAAGAATTTTGTCGTAAATCTCGTCCGCAAAGATGATGAGATTGTTTTGGCGGGCAATCTCAACAATCTCCATCAGCAGCTCTTTAGAATACACCGCGCCGGTTGGGTTGTTTGGGTTGATGATGACGATCCCACGGGTACGCGGCGTAATTTTGGCGCGGATATCATCCAGGTCCGGGAACCAGTCTGACGATTCGTCACACAGGTAGTGCACGGCATTACCACCAGAGAGCGAAACCGCCGCCGTCCACAGTGGATAATCAGGTGCAGGAACCAGCATTTCGTCCCCACTATTTAGCAATGCCTGCATGGCCTGCACAATCAATTCAGATACGCCGTTACCGATATAGATATCTTCCACGGTTACGTCGCGCATCCCACGGGCCTGGTAATGCTGCATGATTGCTTTGCGGGCTGAATAAAGGCCTTTGGAATCGCAATATCCTTGCGCAGTTGGCAAATTGCGGATCACATCCACCAAAATTTCATCTGGCGCTTCAAACCCGAAAGGCGCAGGGTTGCCGATGTTCAGTTTCAGAACTTTGTTGCCTTCTTCTTCCAGGCGCTTTGCTTCCTTCAGAACCGGGCCGCGAATGTCATAACAGACGTTTTCTAATTTGCTGGATTTTTCAATGGGGGACATGAACGTTGACCTTTTTAGCTGTGAATGCCACTCCCTGCCGTGGAAGTCAGCCCAGCACAATGTACTCCCACGACGGTGAGTTTTGAAGGGTCTTTAGTAGAAGATTTTGGAAAGCAGGAGGATTATAATTCACTGTTAATGACTAAATAATGTGATTTTTGTAGAGTAATAATCTTGATTATTGTGTTTTTTGTGGTTTATGTTTTGCTTTGTTAGTGTGGGTGTGGTGATTTGTCTGGTCAAAAAAAGTTAGGCCTGTAAAGAAAAAGGTAGCCGAGATCTCAGCTGAATGGCGTAATTCGAAAATACTGAGGTTTTGCCTGCGAAATCTGTTATCGGTCTGATCCCTGCGTGATGCGGTGTGAATCCATTGTTAAGCATAATTAATGAATTGAGAGATTCTTAATTAATTATTATTTATTATTTAAACGACATCAAATTGAGTGGGCCAATAATACGAAAACCGTTGCACTGACATAACACCAATTTGCCCGGAATTATTCGCGATAACACTTATAAATATAGTGGTTTTAGGTTAAGATAACTCCTATGAAATGGTGTGTAGTACGAATTTTACGATAATTCAAATGTTTGTTGGTTGTTCCTAACATCCTGAAAAGTTAGTTTTTAATGTGTAAATTATTGTTCGTTAACTATTTTTTAAATTTACAAAATTTACATGTTTCCCATTAGTCAGAATCATCCAGCAGCTAAAAATACGGCTCTTTCTCGTTGCTATATTCCGATGAATATCACGGGTATTAAAATAGCTCAGAAAGAGAATTGTTTCGTTTGTTAAACCAAATACATCCTTATTTTCACTTGGTTACACTAAGCGAAACTGAAGGGAGGCACATTACAAATGGAGTTGTTTGATTCTGAATGCACAGCATTAACCCGGTATGACCCGCGAGTAAGTGAAAAACTATGATAAATGCAAATCGTCCGATAATTAACCTCGACCTCGATCTGCTGAGAACCTTTGTTGCTGTTGCCGACCTGAATACCTTTGCGGCTGCGGCAGCTGCGGTATGTCGAACTCAGTCTGCGGTAAGTCAGCAAATGCAGCGTCTTGAACAACTTGTGGGGAAAGAGTTGTTCGCGCGCCATGGACGCAACAAACTGCTGACCGAACATGGTATCCAGCTGTTGGGTTACGCCAGGAAAATACTGCGATTTAATGATGAGGCATGCTCATCATTGATGTTTAACAATCTTCAGGGGGTGTTAACTATCGGTGCTTCTGATGAATCCGCCGATACCATACTCCCTTTTCTGCTTAACCGTATAAGTTCGGTTTATCCGAAACTTGCACTGGATGTCAGAGTGAAACGCAACGCCTACATGGTGGAGATGCTTAAGTCGCAAGAAGTGGATTTAGTGGTCACCACTAACCGACCTGGCGATTTTGAGTGCCTGAATTTGCGGACTTCACCGACGCACTGGTATTGCGCAGCCGAATATATCCTGCAAAAAGGGGAACCGGTGCCGTTAGTTCTGCTGGACGATCCCAGCCCGTTTCGCGATATCGTGCTGGCGACGTTGAATGCCGCACAGATCCCGTGGCGTCTGGCTTATGTCGCTTCAACATTGCCTGCGGTCCGCGCGGCGGTAAAAGCAGGGCTGGGCGTTACTGCCCGTCCTGTCGAAATGATGAGCCCGGATTTACGCGTACTGGGTGCGGCGGACGGATTGCCACCTCTGCCTGATACCGAGTATCTGCTGTGCAGCGATCCGGCCACGCAAAATGAATTAGCTCAGGTTATCTTTAAGTCGATGCAGACATATCAAAATCCTTGGCAATACAATCAGTTTACCCCTGAAGGGGGAGATGACTCGCTGATTGTTGAAGGCGACTTTGAGTAAAGCGTCACAAAAAAACGTTTTAAAATGTAAGTGTAAAAAAGAGCCACTGATGATGAAAAAACATCCAGTGGCTCTTTTTTTATGCGAATATTACTGCTTTCTGTTCATTCATATACTAAAACTTAACAAAATCAGCAGGTAAAAAAACAGACTGACAATAGGATGAAAAATAATCAGCTGAGTTGCTAAATGTTTCCATGTTAAAAAACTAGAGAAATTGTTGCTGTTTTTTATGGTGAATTAACAAAAGCGTGTCACAGATCAAGAAAATACTCCCATTTAGGGGGAGGCATCTGGGTGAATTCCTGTCAAAATAGACGTGTATTATCTTTTTTACTTCACTACGGACACGATTCAACAACATTAAAAATGACCGATGATGCAATCGAAATGGGTCTAAAGAGCACTTTATGTTAATGAAGTTGGAACAGTGTAAAATAATGTGAGGAAACTTTTGTTAAAGTTGACAAAAGGTTATAGAAAGGAGTAAAAAACCCCATCAATTAGCTGTATAAAATGATTTTTCACAGTGATTGTAAGGTTTTTTTTATTCCTCCCCATGAATCGATGTGGCGTTCATCTGCCGAAAAGAGCAGAGAATTTGGCGCTACTTTTGATGAGTAAGCAATGAGTATGTCAACATCCACTGAAATCATCGCTCATCACTGGGCATTCGCTATCTTTCTTATCGTTGCCATTGGCCTGTGCTGCCTGATGCTCGTCGGCGGCTGGTTTTTAGGGGGTCGCGCACGCGCGAGATCTAAAAACGTGCCGTTTGAATCAGGTATCGACTCGGTCGGCACCGCCCGCCTGCGCCTGTCTGCCAAGTTTTATCTGGTAGCCATGTTCTTCGTTATCTTCGACGTTGAAGCGCTGTATCTGTTCGCATGGTCAACTTCTATCCGTGAAAGCGGTTGGATTGGCTTTGTGGAAGCTGCAATTTTTATTTTTGTGTTACTGGCAGGTCTGGTTTATCTGGTGCGTATTGGCGCGCTGGACTGGACGCCCGCGCGTTCACGCCGCGAGCGTATGAACCCGGAAACGAACAGTATCGCTAATCGTCAACGCTAACCGCGAGGCATTAAGATGGATTATACGCTCACCCGCATAGATCCTAACGGTGAGAACGACCGTTACCCCCTGCAAAAACAGGAGATCGTAACCGACCCCCTGGAACAAGAAGTTAACAAAAACGTGTTCATGGGCAAACTGCATGACATGGTTAACTGGGGCCGTAAAAACTCAATTTGGCCATATAACTTTGGCCTTTCCTGCTGCTACGTTGAGATGGTGACCTCGTTTACCGCCGTGCACGATGTGGCCCGTTTTGGTGCGGAAGTACTGCGTGCATCGCCGCGTCAGGCTGACCTGATGGTCGTAGCCGGAACCTGCTTTACCAAAATGGCACCAGTTATTCAGCGCCTCTACGATCAGATGCTGGAACCGAAATGGGTTATTTCCATGGGCGCATGCGCCAATTCCGGCGGTATGTACGACATCTATTCTGTGGTGCAGGGCGTTGATAAATTTATTCCGGTCGATGTGTACATCCCGGGATGTCCGCCGCGCCCAGAAGCGTATATGCAGGCTCTGATGCTGCTGCAAGATTCCATTGGCAAAGAACGCCGTCCGCTCTCTTGGGTGGTTGGCGATCAGGGCGTTTATCGCGCCAATATGCAGTCAGAACGCGAGCGTAAACGCGGCGAACGTATTGCTGTAACGAATCTTCGTACACCAGACGAGATTTAATTTGCGCCTGTCGGCAGCAGCACTTCCTTCGCTTATCACTACATAAATAGCGCGAAGCACTGCCGACCACCACGGACCATTTGCAATGGTGAACAATATGACCGACTTAACCGCGCAAGACGCCGTATGGCAAACACGGGATCACCTTGATGACCCGGTCATTGGCGAACTGCGCAACCGTTTTGGGCCGGATGCCTTTACCGTTCAGGCGACTCGCACCGGGGTACCCGTTGTTTGGGTCAAGCGTGAACAATTACTGGAAGTTGGCGATTTCTTAAAGAGACTGCCGAAACCTTACGTCATGCTGTTTGACTTACACGGCATGGACGAACGTCTGCGTACGCACCGCGAAGGGTTACCTGCCGCGGATTTTTCCGTTTTCTATCACCTGATCTCCATTGAACGCAATCGCGATATCATGCTCAAGGTGGCTTTGTCTGAAAACGATCTGCGCGTACCGACTTTCACCAAACTGTTCCCGAACGCCAACTGGTATGAGCGTGAAACCTGGGAAATGTTTGGCATCGATATCGAAGGTCACCCGCACCTGACGCGTCTGCTGATGCCGCATACCTGGGAAGGTCATCCGCTGCGTAAAGACTACCCGGCGCGTGCGACCGAATTTGATCCGTTTGAGCTGACTAAAGCCAAACAGGATCTGGAAATGGAAGCGCTGACCTTCAAACCAGAAGATTGGGGTATGAAGCGTAGCACCGAAAATGAGGACTTCATGTTCCTCAACCTCGGTCCTAACCACCCGTCTTCTCACGGTGCTTTCCGTATTGTGCTGCAGCTTGATGGCGAAGAAATCGTCGACTGCGTACCTGACATCGGCTACCACCACCGTGGCGCTGAAAAGATGGGTGAACGTCAGTCCTGGCACAGCTACATTCCGTACACCGACCGTATTGAGTACCTCGGCGGCTGCGTAAACGAAATGCCTTACGTTCTGGCCGTTGAGAAGCTGGCTGGTATCACCACGCCGGATCGCGTCAACGTGATTCGCGTGATGTTGTCCGAACTGTTCCGTATCAACAGCCACCTGCTGTACATCTCCACGTTCATTCAGGACGTCGGCGCGATGACCCCGGTATTCTTCGCCTTTACCGACCGTCAGAAAATCTATGACGTGGTGGAAGCGATCACCGGTTTCCGTATGCACCCGGCCTGGTTCCGTATCGGCGGTGTGGCACACGATCTGCCGCGCGGTTGGGACAAGCTGCTGCGTGACTTCCTCGACTGGATGCCAAAACGTCTGGATTCTTACGAGAAAGCCGCACTGCGTAACACCATCCTGAAAGGCCGTTCGCAGGGCGTTGCCGCTTACGGTAAGAAAGAAGCGCTGGACTGGGGTTGTACCGGTGCTGCGCTGCGCGCGACCGGTATTGATTTCGACGTGCGTAAAGCGCGTCCGTACTCTGGCTACGAAAACTTTGACTTTGAAGTCCCGGTTGGCGGCGGCGTTTCTGACTGCTATACCCGCGTGATGCTGAAAGTTGAAGAGCTGCGCCAGAGTCTGCGCATCCTTGAGCAGTGCCTCAATAATATGCCGGAAGGCCCGTTCAAAGCGGATCACCCGCTGACGACGCCGCCGCCGAAAGAGCGCACGCTGCAACATATCGAAACCCTTATCACCCACTTCCTGCAGGTTTCGTGGGGTCCGGTTATGCCGGCAAACGAGTCCTTCCAGATGGTGGAAGCGACCAAGGGTATCAACAGTTACTACCTGACCAGCGATGGCAGCACCATGAGTTACCGTACCCGTATCCGTACCCCGAGCTATGCGCACCTGCAGCAGATCCCGGTAGCGGTACGTGGCAGCCTGGTGTCCGACTTAATCGTCCATCTGGGTAGTATCGATTTTGTTATGTCAGATGTGGACCGCTAATTATGCACGAGAATCAACAACCACAAACCGAGGCTTTTGAGCTGAGTGCGGCTGAGCGTGAAGCGATTGAGCACGAGAAGCACCACTACGAAGACCCGCGTGCGGCGTCCATTGAAGCGCTGAAAATCGTTCAGAAACAGCGTGGCTGGGTGCCGGATGGGGCGATCTATGCGATCGCTGATGTGCTGGGTATTCCGGCAAGCGACGTAGAAGGTGTTGCTACGTTTTATAGCCAGATCTTCCGCCAGCCGGTAGGTCGCCACGTGATCCGCTATTGCGACAGCGTGGTGTGCCATATCAACGGCTACCAGGGGATCCAGGCCGCGCTTGAGAAAAAACTCAACATCAAGCCGGGGCAGACGACCTTTGATGGTCGCTTTACGCTGCTGCCGACCTGTTGCCTGGGGAACTGCGATAAAGGGCCAAACATGATGATCGATGAAGATACTCATGCTCACCTGACCCCGGAAGGCATTCCCGAACTACTGGAGCGGTATAAATGAAAGACATTATCCGTACTCCCGAAACCCATCCGCTGACCTGGCGTCTGCGTGATGACAAACAGCCGGTCTGGCTGGACGAATACCGTAGCAAGAACGGCTACGAAGGTGCGCGTAAGGCCCTGACCGGGCTGTCACCGGACGAAATCGTTAATCAGGTAAAAGACGCTGGCCTGAAAGGGCGCGGCGGCGCGGGCTTTTCCACCGGTCTGAAGTGGAGCCTGATGCCGAAAGACGAATCCATGAACATCCGTTACCTGCTGTGTAATGCCGATGAAATGGAGCCGGGCACCTATAAAGACCGTCTGCTGATGGAACAGCTGCCGCACCTGCTGGTGGAAGGCATGCTGATTTCCGCGTTTGCGCTGAAAGCGTACCGTGGTTACATCTTCCTGCGCGGTGAATATATCGAAGCAGCTGTGCATCTGCGTCGCGCGATCGCCGAAGCGACCGAAGCCGGTCTGCTTGGCAAAAACATCATGGGCACCGGTTTCGACTTCGAACTGTTTGTCCACACCGGGGCAGGGCGTTACATCTGCGGTGAAGAAACCGCGCTGATCAACTCCCTCGAAGGTCGCCGTGCTAACCCACGTTCCAAGCCGCCGTTCCCGGCAAGCTCTGGCGCATGGGGCAAACCGACCTGCGTAAACAACGTCGAAACCCTGTGTAACGTACCGGCTATCCTCGCGAACGGCGTGGAGTGGTACCAGAACATTTCGAAGAGCAAAGACGCGGGCACCAAGCTGATGGGCTTCTCTGGTCGCGTGAAGAATCCTGGCTTGTGGGAACTGCCTTTCGGTACTACCGCGCGTGAGATCCTCGAAGATTACGCGGGCGGCATGCGCGATGGACTGAAGTTCAAAGCCTGGCAGCCTGGCGGCGCAGGGACTGACTTCCTGACCGAAGCACACCTCGATCTGCCGATGGAATTCGAAAGCATTGGTAAAGCAGGTAGCCGTCTGGGCACCGCGCTGGCCATGGCTGTCGATCACGAGATTGGCATGGTTCCTCTGGTGCGTAACCTCGAAGAGTTCTTTGCCCGCGAGTCCTGCGGCTGGTGTACGCCGTGCCGTGACGGTCTGCCGTGGAGTGTGAAAATTCTGCGCGCTCTGGAGCGTGGCGAAGGCCAGCCAGGGGATATCGAGACACTTGAGCAACTGTGTCGTTTCCTCGGCCCGGGTAAAACCTTCTGTGCACACGCACCGGGCGCAGTGGAACCGCTGCAGAGCGCCATTAAATATTTCCGCGAAGAATTCGAAGCTGGCATCAAGCAGTCCTTCAGCAATACCCATCAGATTGGTGGTATTCAGCCGAACCTGCTGAAAGAGCGCTGGTGATTACAGGGTTAGCCCTGTGTCGCGATAAGAAATTCGATTAACGCTCGGTTACGACCGAGCCAACTGGAAGCATGCTGACTATGGCTACGATTCATGTAGACGGCAAAGAATATGAGGTCAACGGAGCGGACAACCTGCTGGAAGCTTGTCTGTCTCTCGGCCTTGATATTCCGTACTTTTGCTGGCACCCGGCGCTGGGAAGCGTCGGTGCTTGCCGCCAGTGTGCGGTGAAGCAATATCAAAACGCGGAAGACACGCGTGGTCGCCTGGTGATGTCTTGTATGACACCGGCCACCGAAGGCACCTTTATTTCTATTGATGACGAAGAAGCGAAACAGTTCCGCGAAAGCGTCGTGGAGTGGTTGATGACTAACCACCCGCACGACTGTCCGGTCTGTGAAGAGGGCGGCAACTGCCACCTGCAGGATATGACCGTCATGACCGGTCACAGCTTCCGTCGCTACCGCTTCACGAAGCGTACTCACCGTAACCAGGACCTGGGGCCGTTCATCTCTCACGAAATGAACCGCTGCATCGCCTGCTATCGCTGCGTACGTTACTACAAAGATTACGCCGATGGCGCGGATCTGGGCGTCTATGGCGCACATGACAACGTCTACTTTGGCCGCCCGGAAGACGGTACGCTCGAAAGTGAGTTCTCCGGTAACCTGGTAGAAATTTGCCCGACCGGTGTCTTCACCGATAAAACGCACTCTGAGCGTTATAACCGTAAATGGGACATGCAGTTTGCGCCGAGCATCTGCCAGCAGTGTTCCATCGGCTGTAACACCAGCCCGGGCGAACGCTACGGTGAACTGCGTCGTATCGAAAACCGTTATAACGGTACCGTTAACCACTACTTCCTCTGCGACCGTGGTCGTTTTGGCTATGGTTACGTGAACCTGAAAGACCGTCCACGTCAGCCGGTACAGCGCCGTGGCGATGACCTGATCACGCTGAATGCCGAGCAGGCGATGCAGGGCGCGGCAGATATTCTGCGTCAGTCGAAGAAAGTAATTGGTATCGGCTCCCCGCGCGCCAGCGTTGAAAGTAACTTCGCGCTGCGTGAATTGGTGGGTGCGGATAACTTCTATACCGGTATCGCCCAGGGCGAGCAGGAACGTCTGCAACTGGCACTGAGCGTGCTGCGTGACGGCGGGATTCATACTCCGGCACTGCGCGAAATCGAATCTTATGATGCGGTTCTGGTGCTGGGCGAAGATGTCACCCAGACCGGCGCACGCGTTGCGCTGGCAGTGCGTCAGGCGGTGAAAGGTAAAGCGCGTGAAATGGCGGCGGCACAGAAAGTGGCTGACTGGCAGATCGCAGCAATCCTTAACATCGGCCAGCGTGCTAAGCACCCGCTGTTCGTTACCAACGTCGATAACACCCGTCTGGATGACATCGCCGCATGGACCTATCGTGCACCGGTTGAAGATCAGGCGCGTTTAGGTTTCGCTATCGCTCATGCGCTGGATAACAACGCTCCGGCGGTTGACGGTATCGACCGTGACCTGCAAAACAAAATTGACGTTATCGTTCAGGCACTGGCCGGGGCGAAGAAACCACTGATTATTTCCGGCACCAACGCCGGTAGCGCCGAAGTGATTCAGGCGGCTGCCAACGTGGCGAAGGCGCTGAAAGGCCGTGGCGCAGACGTCGGCATCACTATGATTGCTCGCTCTGTTAACAGCATGGGCCTGGGTATGATTGGCGGTGGTTCCCTTGACGATGCGCTGACCGAGCTGGAAACAGGTCGTGCTGACGCCGTTGTGGTGCTGGAGAATGACCTGCATCGCCATGCTTCAGCAACGCGTGTGAACGCAGCGCTGGCGAAAGCGCCGCTGGTACTGGTCATTGACCATCAGCGTACGGCAATTATGGAAAACGCTCATCTGGTGCTTTCCGCCGCAAGCTTCGCCGAAAGCGATGGTACGGTGATTAACAACGAAGGCCGCGCTCAGCGTTTCTTCCAGGTCTACGACCCGTCCTACTACGACAGTAACACCGTGATGCTGGAAAGCTGGCGCTGGCTGCACTCGCTGCACAGCACCGTGCAGAGCCGCGAAGTGGACTGGACGCAGCTCGACCACGTTATCGACGCGGTCGTTGAGAAGCTGCCGCAACTGGCGGGTATCAAAGATGCAGCGCCGGACGCAAGCTTCCGTATCCGTGGACAGAAATTGGCTCGTGAACCGCACCGCTACAGCGGTCGTACCGCAATGCGCGCCAACATCAGCGTACACGAACCGCGCCAGCCGCAGGACAAAGACACTATGTTCGCCTTCTCTATGGAAGGGAACAACCAACCGTCTGCGCCGCGTTCACAAATTCCGTTTGCCTGGGCTCCGGGCTGGAACTCCCCACAGGCGTGGAACAAGTTCCAGGATGAAGTGGGCGGTAAACTGCGTCATGGCGATCCGGGCGTGCGTCTGATCGAAGCTTCTGCAGATGGTATGGATTACTTCACTACCGTTCCGGCGAGCTTCCAGGCTCAGGATGGTCAGTGGCGTATCGCGCCGTACTACCATCTGTTTGGCAGCGACGAAATGTCCCAGCGTGCGCCGGTCTTCCAGACCCGTATGCCGCAGCCGTACATCAAACTCAACCCGGCTGATGCCGCGAAGTTGGGTGTTAATGCCGGTACGCGCGTTTCTTTCAGCTACGATGGCAACACGGTTACGCTGCCGGTTGAAATCGCTGAAGGATTAACGGCAGGGCAGGTTGGTTTGCCGATGGGTATGCCTGGCATCGCGCCGGTTCTGGCAGGTGCGCGTCTTGAGGATCTGCAGGAGGCACAACAATGAGTTGGATTACACCCGATCTGATTGAGATCCTGCTGAGCATTCTCAAAGCGGTCGTGATCCTGCTGGTGGTGGTCACCTGCGGGGCATTCATGAGCTTTGGCGAACGTCGTCTGCTGGGTCTGTTCCAGAACCGTTACGGACCGAACCGTGTTGGCTGGGGCGGTTCGCTCCAGCTGGTTGCGGACATGATCAAGATGTTCTTTAAAGAAGACTGGATCCCGAAATTCTCGGATCGCGTCATCTTTACCCTGGCACCGATGATCGCCTTCACCTCGCTGCTGCTGGCTTTCGCCATCGTGCCGGTGAGTCCGAACTGGGTGGTTGCTGACCTGAACATCGGGATCCTGTTCTTCCTGATGATGGCGGGCCTCGCGGTATACGCGGTGCTGTTCGCCGGCTGGTCCAGTAACAACAAATACTCCCTGCTCGGTGCGATGCGTGCGTCTGCGCAGACGCTGAGCTACGAAGTGTTCCTCGGGCTTTCCCTGATGGGCGTGGTGGCGCAGGCCGGTTCATTTAACATGACCGACATCGTCAACAACCAGGCTGATATCTGGAACGTTATTCCGCAGTTCTTTGGTTTTGTCACCTTTGCCATCGCGGGCGTGGCGGTGTGCCACCGTCACCCGTTTGACCAGCCAGAAGCCGAGCAGGAACTGGCCGACGGTTACCACATTGAATATTCCGGTATGAAATTCGGTCTGTTCTTCGTGGGTGAATACATCGGCATCGTCACCATTTCTGCACTGATGGTTACCCTGTTCTTCGGTGGTTGGCATGGCCCGTTCTTACCGCCATTCGTCTGGTTCGCGCTGAAAACCGCGTTCTTCATGATGATGTTCATTTTGATTCGTGCGTCGTTACCGCGTCCTCGTTATGACCAGGTAATGTCCTTCGGCTGGAAAGTCTGTCTGCCGCTGACGCTCGTCAACTTGCTGGTAACGGCGGCTGTCATTCTCTGGCAGGCGCAATAAGGGACACAAAGACCATGACCTTAAAAGAATTGTTCGTAGGTTTCGGCACCCAGGTACGCAGTATCTGGATGATCGGCCTGCATGCGTTCGCGAAACGCGAAACGCAGATGTATCCGGAAGAGCCGGTCTATCTACCGCCCCGTTTTCGTGGTCGTATCGTTCTGACTCGTGATCCAGACGGTGAAGAGCGCTGCGTTGCCTGTAACCTGTGTGCGGTAGCGTGTCCGGTAGGCTGTATTTCTCTGCAAAAAGCAGAGACCAAAGACGGCCGCTGGTATCCGGAGTTTTTCCGCATTAACTTCTCACGCTGCATTTTCTGCGGCCTGTGCGAAGAAGCCTGTCCGACTACGGCTATTCAGCTGACTCCAGATTTCGAGCTGGGTGAGTACAAGCGCCAGGACCTGGTTTACGAGAAAGAGGATCTGCTGATCTCCGGTCCGGGCAAATACCCGGAATATAACTTCTACCGGATGGCAGGTATGGCAATCGACGGCAAAGATAAGGGCGAAGCAGAGAACGAAGCTAAGCCTATCGACGTCAAGAGCCTGTTACCGTAAGGAGAGGGGCAATGGAGTTCGCTTTTTATATCTGTGGCCTGATAGCCATTCTCGCAACCTTGCGGGTGATCACCCACACCAATCCGGTACACGCGTTGCTGTACCTGATTATTTCGCTGCTGGCGATTTCTGGGGTGTTCTTCTCGTTAGGCGCTTACTTCGCCGGTGCGCTGGAAATTATCGTCTACGCGGGCGCCATCATGGTGCTGTTCGTGTTCGTGGTGATGATGCTCAACCTTGGTGGTTCTGAAATTGAACAGGAACGTCAGTGGCTGAAACCGCAGGTGTGGATTGGTCCGGCGATTCTGTCAGCCATTATGCTGGTGGTTATTGTTTACGCCATTCTGGGCGTTAACGATCAGGGCATCGACGGCACGCCAATTAGCGCGAAAGCAGTCGGTGTTTCCCTGTTCGGACCGTATGTACTGGCGGTTGAACTGGCTTCGATGCTGCTGCTGGCGGGTCTGGTTGTGGCCTTCCACGTGGGGCGCGAAGAGCGTTCTGGTGAAGTGCTGAGCAATCGCACCGACGACCGCGCGAAAAGAAAAACGGAGGAGCACGCATGATCCCCTTACAACATGGACTGATCCTCGCTGCGATCTTATTCGTGCTGGGCTTAACCGGTCTGGTTATCCGCCGCAATCTGCTGTTTATGCTGATCGGGCTGGAAATCATGATTAACGCCTCCGCGTTGGCCTTTGTGGTCGCCGGAAGCTACTGGGGCCAGACCGATGGTCAGGTGATGTATATTCTCGCCATCAGCCTTGCGGCTGCCGAAGCGAGCATTGGGCTTGCGCTGTTGCTGCAACTTCATCGCCGTCGCCAGAACCTGAACATCGATTCAGTAAGTGAGATGCGTGGATGAACATGCTTGCCTTAACCATTATTCTGCCATTTATTGGCTTTGTATTACTGGCGTTTTCTCGTGGTCGTTGGTCAGAAAATCTGTCCGCTACCGTGGGTGTCGGGTCGATCGGTCTGGCTGCGCTGGTTACTGCGTTTGTTGGCGTTGATTTCTTTGCCAATGGCCAGCAGGCTTACAGCCAGCCGCTGTGGACGTGGATGTCAGTCGGCGACTTCAACATCGGTTTTAACCTGGTGCTGGACGGCCTGTCGCTGACCATGCTCTCCGTGGTGACCGGCGTTGGTTTCCTGATCCACATGTTCGCCTCCTGGTATATGCGCGGAGAAGAGGGCTATTCTCGTTTCTTCGCCTACACCAACCTGTTTATCGCTAGCATGGTGGTTCTGGTGCTGGCGGATAACCTGCTGCTGATGTACCTCGGCTGGGAAGGCGTGGGTCTGTGCTCCTATCTGCTGATTGGTTTCTACTACACCGATCCGAAGAATGGCGCTGCGGCAATGAAAGCCTTCGTGGTAACCCGCGTTGGTGACGTATTCCTGGCGTTCGCGCTGTTCATCCTCTACAACGAGCTGGGCACGCTGAACTTCCGCGAAATGGTGGAACTGGCGCCTGCGCACTTTGCAGACGGTAACAACATGCTGATGTGGGCAACCCTGATGCTGCTGGGCGGTGCGGTCGGTAAATCTGCACAGCTGCCGTTGCAGACCTGGCTTGCTGATGCGATGGCCGGCCCGACGCCTGTCTCCGCGTTGATCCACGCCGCGACGATGGTTACCGCTGGTGTCTACCTGATAGCCCGTACGCACGGCCTGTTCCTGATGACGCCTGAAATCCTGCACCTGGTGGGGATTATCGGTGCTATCACTCTGGTGCTGGCGGGTTTTGCTGCGCTGGTACAGACCGACATCAAACGCGTTCTTGCGTACTCCACCATGAGCCAGATTGGTTATATGTTCCTGGCTCTTGGCGTACAGGCGTGGGATGCGGCGATTTTCCACCTGATGACGCACGCCTTCTTTAAAGCGCTGCTGTTCCTGGCATCTGGCTCGGTTATCCTGGCTTGCCACCACGAACAGAACATCTTCAAGATGGGCGGTCTGCGTAAGTCAATTCCGCTGGTGTATCTCTGCTTCCTGATCGGTGGCGCGGCGCTGTCGGCTCTGCCGCTGATTACCGCTGGCTTCTTCAGTAAGGATGAGATTCTGGCCGGTGCAATGGCGAATGGTCATATTAATCTGATGGTTGCAGGTCTGGTCGGTGCATTCATGACCTCTCTGTACACCTTCCGTATGATTTTCATCGTGTTCCACGGTAAAGAACAAATTCACGCCCACGCAGGGAAGGGGATTACCCATCATCTGCCGCTGATTGTGCTGATGATCCTGTCCACCTTCGTTGGCGCGCTGATTGTGCCGCCGCTGCAGGGTGTACTGCCTGCGACGACCGAGCTTGAGCATGGTCGCGTCATTACGCTGGAAATTACCTCCGGTATCGTAGCGATTGCAGGCATCCTGATCGCAGCATGGCTGTGGCTGGGTAAACGCACGCTGGTGACGTCGATTGCTAACAGTGCGCCGGGCCGCCTGCTGGGTACCTGGTGGTATAACGCCTGGGGCTTCGATTGGCTGTACGACAAAGTGTTCGTCAAGCCGTTCCTGGGTGTTGCCTGGTTGCTGAAACGCGATCCGCTCAACTCAATGATGAACATCCCGGCGATCCTTTCCCGCTTTGCAGGTAAAGGCCTGCTGTTGAGCGAGAACGGTTATCTGCGCTGGTATGTTGCATCAATGAGCATCGGCGCCGTCGTTGTGCTGGCACTGTTGATGGTACTGCGTTGAGTTTGTTGGCTGGATGAACGATTGCCGGATGGCGCTGCGCTTATCCGGCCTACAAACCCAAAAATAATTTTTAGAATTCGTTGAAAATCTGTTCCTGATGTACAGGCGTCATCGGCGAAGTCAGACCGGAGACCGCCAGCGCAGAGCAACCGGAGCGTACTGAAGTACGTGAGGATTGCGAGCACTGCCGGGATTTGGGCTGACGAGTGAGATAGCCTGAGCAGGAGTAAATATAAGGGACATACTTAGCTATGTTATTACCCTGGTTGATATTAATTCCCTTTATCGGTGGCTTCCTGTGCTGGCAGACCGAACGCTTTGGCGTGAAGGTGCCGCGCTGGATTGCGCTGATTACCATGGGATTGACGCTGGCGCTTGGCCTGCAACTGTGGTTGCAGGGCGGCTATTCACTGACGCAATCCGCTGGTATTCCGCAGTGGCAGTCTGAATTTGTCCTGCCGTGGATCCCACGTTTTGGCATCTCTATTCATCTGGCTATCGACGGTCTGTCGCTGCTGATGGTAGTGCTGACCGGTCTGCTCGGTGTTCTGGCGGTACTTTGCTCCTGGAATGAAATCGAAAAATACCAGGGCTTCTTCCATCTGAACCTGATGTGGATCTTAGGCGGCGTGATCGGCGTGTTCCTTGCCATCGACATGTTCCTGTTCTTCTTCTTCTGGGAAATGATGCTGGTGCCGATGTACTTCCTGATCGCGTTGTGGGGGCATAAAGCCTCTGACGGTAAAACGCGTATCACGGCGGCGACCAAGTTCTTCATTTATACCCAGGCGAGTGGTCTGGTGATGTTGATTGCCATCCTGGCGCTGGTGTTTGTGCACTATAAAGCGACCGGTGTGTGGACCTTCAACTATGAAGAGCTGCTGAATACCCCGATGTCCCACGGTGTGGAATATCTGCTGATGCTGGGCTTCTTCATTGCCTTCGCGGTGAAAATGCCGGTAGTTCCGCTGCACGGCTGGTTGCCGGATGCGCACTCCCAGGCGCCGACCGCAGGTTCCGTTGACCTGGCGGGGATTTTGCTGAAAACCGCAGCCTACGGTCTGCTGCGCTTCTCTCTGCCGCTGTTCCCGAACGCGTCGGCGGAGTTTGCGCCTATCGCAATGTGGCTTGGCGTAATCGGCATCTTCTACGGCGCGTGGATGGCCTTTAATCAGTACGATATCAAACGTCTGATTGCTTACACCTCCGTATCGCACATGGGCTTCGTACTGATTGCTATCTACACCGGCAGCCAGCTGGCGTACCAGGGTGCTGTTATCCAGATGATTGCGCACGGTCTGTCCGCAGCCGGTCTGTTCATTCTGTGTGGTCAGCTGTACGAACGTCTGCACACGCGTGATATGCGTATGATGGGCGGCCTGTGGGGCAAAATGAAATGGTTGCCTGCGCTGTCGATGTTCTTCGCAGTGTGTACGCTGGGTATGCCGGGTACAGGTAACTTCGTTGGCGAATTTATGATTCTGTTCGGCAGCTACCAGGTGGTTCCGGTCATTACCGTGATCTCGACCTTTGGTCTGGTGTTTGCCTCTGTTTACTCGCTGGCGATGCTGCATCGCGCTTACTTCGGTAAAGCGAAGAGCCAGATTGCCAGTGTTGAACTGCCAGGGATGTCGCTGCGTGAGCTGTTTATCATCCTGTTGCTGGTCGTGCTTCTGGTACTGCTTGGCTTCTATCCGCAGCCGATTCTGGATACCTCGCATTCTGCGATGAGCAACATCCAGCAGTGGTTTGTTAATTCCGTTACTACTACAAGGCCGTAAATCGCCATGACAATAACTCCACAACACCTGATTGCGCTGCTACCGCTGCTGATCGTCGGCTTGACGGTGGTGGTTGTGATGCTCTCCATTGCGTGGCGACGCAATCACTTCCTCAATGCCACGCTGTCGGTCATTGGGCTTAACGCCGCGCTGGTTTCGCTCTGGTTTGTTGGCCAGGCGGGCGCCATGGACGTCACCCCGCTGATGCGGGTTGACGGTTTCGCCATGCTCTACACCGGGCTGGTGCTGCTGGCGAGTCTTGCCACCTGTACCTTCGCTTACCCGTGGCTGGAAGGCTACGATGACAACCGGGAAGAGTTCTACCTGTTGGTGCTGATTGCCGCACTTGGCGGTATTCTGCTGGCTAACGCTAACCATCTGGCGGCGCTGTTCCTTGGTATTGAGCTGATCTCTCTGCCGCTGTTTGGTCTGGTTGGCTATGCGTTCCGTCAGAAACGTTCGCTGGAAGCCAGTATCAAATACACCATTCTGTCTGCCGCAGCGTCTTCCTTCCTGCTGTTCGGTATGGCGCTGGTGTACGCGCAGTCTGGTAATCTGTCGTTTGTTGCGCTCGGTAAGAGCCTCGGCGACGGCATGCTGCACGAACCGCTGCTGCTGGCGGGCTTCGGTCTGATGATTGTTGGCCTCGGCTTTAAACTCTCGCTGGTTCCGTTCCACCTGTGGACGCCAGACGTATACCAGGGCGCTCCGGCTCCGGTTTCCACCTTCCTGGCGACGGCGAGCAAAATCGCTATCTTCGGCGTGGTGATGCGTCTGTTCCTGTACGCACCGGTAGGAGATAGCGAAGCGGTACGTATCGTACTGGGCGTAATTGCCTTTGCTTCCATCATCTTCGGTAACCTGATGGCGCTGAGCCAGACCAATATTAAACGTCTGCTCGGTTACTCTTCTATCTCTCACCT
Organism: Citrobacter sp. wls757; assembly: GCF_005280935.1. Classification (NCBI taxonomy): domain Bacteria; kingdom Pseudomonadati; phylum Pseudomonadota; class Gammaproteobacteria; order Enterobacterales; family Enterobacteriaceae; genus Citrobacter; species Citrobacter sp. wls757. The sequence goes on from NZ_SZWU01000034.1 coordinate 99,095, forward strand.
CGGCTACCTGCTGGTGGCGCTTATTGCTCTGCAGAGCGGCGAGATGTCGATGGAAGCGGTTGGCGTTTACCTGGCCGGTTACCTGTTCAGCAGCCTCGGCGCGTTCGGTGTGGTCAGCCTGATGTCCAGCCCGTACCGCGGCCCGGATGCGGACTCTCTGTTCTCCTACCGTGGTCTGTTCTGGCATCGTCCGATCCTCGCGGCAGTGATGACGGTGATGATGCTGTCTCTGGCAGGTATCCCGATGACGCTGGGCTTTATCGGTAAGTTCTATGTACTGGCCGTCGGTGTGCAGGCTAACCTGTGGTGGCTGGTTGCCGCCGTGGTGGTCGGTTCCGCGATTGGTTTGTACTACTACCTGCGCGTTGCCGTGAGCCTGTACCTGAGCGCACCGCAGCAGCTGAACCGTGATGCGCCGTCTAACTGGCAGTACAGCGCGGGCGGTATCGTAGTGCTGATTTCTGCCCTGCTGGTACTGGTGCTGGGTATTTACCCGCAACCGCTGATCAGCATTGTGCAGTTAGCGACTCCGCTGATGTAAACGAAATGCAGAAACGAAAAAACCCGCCTT
>NZ_SZWU01000034.1:99728-106142 GCF_005280935.1 Citrobacter sp. wls757
ATAGCTGACGGCTCACCAGCGGACCGCTGATGCCTTTCGCTGTGCGATCCATCACTTCCTGGATCACTGAAGAAAGCTCATTAACTTCGAATTTGGCCACATAGCCATCCGCTTTTACACGGCGAACGTGATCTTCGTTCGCGCTACCGGAAAGCGAAGAGTGGATAACGACCGGGATTTTCTTCAGACGTTCGTCGGTTTTTATCTTACGGGTAAGCGTAAAACCGTCCATCTCCGGCATTTCGAGATCGGTGAGAACCAGAGCGATCTTCTCACTGACAGGCTTGCCCTCCGCCTGCGCTTCTGCGGAAAGCTGCTGTATTTTTTCCCACGCATCCTGACCTGTTACATGCATCAGATGCGGGATCTCCATGGCGTTAAGACCTTTTTCCAGCATGGCGCGGGCCACTTTGGAATCATCAGCCACAATCGCCACCGCACCCGGCGTGATGTTGAATTTATTGGTTTTCAGTTCGGTTGCGCGCAGGTCGTGGTTCGCCGGTACGATGTCGTACAGGATCTGCTCAACGTCGAGCACCAGCGCCAGGTTGTTGGTCTCTTTGTTGTCGTCCAGGCAAGCGATACTGGTGATATAGCGACCATTAACGGCTTTCTCGGCGGTATGCACCTGTTGCCAGTCCAGGCGCATAATGTTTTCCACTGACTCCACAGCAAACGCCTGGACGCTGCGGGCATATTCTGTGATCAACAGGATGTTGAGTCCGGTCTCTGGCTTACAGCCCGCGACGGCGGGCAGGTCAATCACCGGGATCACCTGATCGCGAATGTTAACCATACCCAGTAACGGGGCCTTCATACCCGCCGGACGCGTAAAGGTCGGCATCGGCACGATTTCACGCAGCTTGAATACGTTGATGCCAAACAGCTCTGATTTCTGCTCCTCAACAGATTTGCCGAGGCGAAACAGCAGCAGTTCAAAACGGTTAGACAGGGTTAGGTTTGTCCTGTCATCAATATCTTTCTGGAAATTGTTCATCCTGTCCTCAGTGTGAAAGCCAGCCTTTCCACTGTTATCGGCACTGAGGCGGAAAAATAGAGCGTTAAACGCTGAAAATGGCGAAATCGTGAGCCAGTACCGTGTCTGGAAATATTGTTTTGCACTCTGCGAGTAAGCGCTGGCAGCCTTTTTCATCGTAGCGTGAGCTAACGTGGGTCATTATCAGACGTCCCACTCCGGCATCCAGCGCCAGCTGTGCGGCTTGTCGGGTTGAGCTGTGCCCACGACTGTTTGCTTTTTCCTCCATTGAAGCGTCCAGCGTGGTTTCGTGTACCATGACATCTACACCTCGAGCCAGTTCAATGGCGGACGCGCAGGGTCCTGTGTCACCGAAAATAGCGACTGATTTTCCCCTGGTGGCCGGGGCGAGGAAGTCGGCACCGTGGATCGTACGTCCATCTTCCAGCACGATGGTTTTCCCAGCTTTCAAATCCTGAAACCACGGGCCCGCTTTTACACCTGCCGCCTTCAGGGCATTGGCGTCAAGCGCACCGGGTTTGTCGTGCTCTTGAATGCGAAAACCGTAGCATTCCAGCGGATGCGCCAGCGGGTAAGCCGTTACTTTTCGCAGGCCGTCATCCACAATCTCACCCGCGGTGATTTCTACAATATCCAGCGGATAATCGGTCCAGGAGCCGCTCAGACGCAATGCGGTTTCGGTAAACTCTCGCAACCCTTTTGGCCCGTAGAGCGTCAGAGGCTGGACATTGCCGGCCATTGAGCGACTGCACAGTAGCCCCGGTAAACCAAACAGGTGATCGCCGTGCAGATGGCTGATAAAAATACGATCGAGTTTTCCTGGATTGAAAGGCGTGGTGAGCATCTGATGCTGCGTCCCTTCGCCGCAATCAAAAAGCCACAGCCCCGCCTGAGTCGGGTGTTGCAGATTCAGTAAAATTGCCGTTACATTGCGTGAGCGCGTGGGGACTCCCGCAGACGTGCCTAAAAATAGTAATTCCATCTTTGCGTTACACTTTTCGCCATCAATAAGGCAGGGTGTTCAGGTTATCACAACATAGGGGCAGACAATGATTCACTGGCAAGATCTCCACCATGCAAAGCTGAGTACCCAACAACTGTACGCACTACTTCAGCTACGATGCGCGGTGTTTGTAGTTGAGCAACAGTGTCCGTACCAGGATGTGGATGGCGATGACCTGGCTGGAGAGAATCGGCATATTCTGGGCTGGCATAACGATGAGCTGGTGGCGTATGCGAGGATTCTGAAAAGCGATGACGAGCTGGAGCCGGTAGTGATTGGTCGGGTGATTGTAAGCGAAGCGCTGCGTGGTGAAAAACTGGGGCAACAGCTAATGGCCCAGACGCTGGCATCCTGCGCGCAACACTGGCCACACAAGGCGTTGTATCTGGGCGCGCAGGCGCATCTGCAATCATTCTATGCACGCTTTGGCTTTGTTCCGGTGACGGATATCTATGACGAAGATGGTATTCCACACGTCGGAATGGCGCGGGAAGCACATCAGGCGTAAACAGGCGCAATCAGTCCTGGTTGTCTATAGTTAGCGGGTACGTCAATAGAAAGGGAGAATATAATGTCTTTTCATTCTTATGAATCACGTATCGATGATGATCTGGAATTATTAAGTGAAACGCTGGAAGAGGTGCTGCGTTCTTCTGGCGACCCAGCAGATCAAAAATACCTTGAGTTAAAAGCGCGGGCAGAGCGGGCGTTAGAAGAGGTGAGAAATCGCGTCAGCCATGCTTCTGACAGCTACTATTACCGTGCGAAAAAAGCCGTTTGTCGGGCGGATGACTATGTGCACGAAAAACCCTGGCGCGGAATCGGCGTTGGCGCCACGGTCGGTTTAGTGATGGGATTATTGTTAGCGCGGCGATAAATTCCGTTCTGTCATCGCATTTGTACGTACTCCCTAACTGGGGGTACTGCTTTTTCTGCTCAGTACCCCGTATAATGAGAGGTTTTTAACAGGGAGAGGTCCGCGTGCATTCAATCACTACTGCGCTGGAAAGTCTGATGCGTCATTTATCGCAAGAGATGCCAGCAGCACCTGGAATTCGTATTTACGATATACCTTTCCCACTGAATGATGCGTTTGACGCTTTAGGATGGCTGGCCAGCCAACCCGTCTGGCCCCAGTTTTACTGGCAGCAGCGTAACGGCGATGAAGAAGCCGCCGTATTAGGGGCCGTGGCCGCATTTTCCTCGCTGGAATCAGCCCAGCAATTTTTACATCAGCATGATAATCATCCCGACCTGCGCATCTGGGGCCTGAATGCCTTTGAGCCTCAGCGTGGCAATTTACTGCTGCCGCGGCTGGAGTGGCGACGTTGCGCCGGAGTGGCGAGCTTACGCTTACATCTCTATAGCGACGTGTCGCTACGTGAAGACGCTGCACAAGCGATTGCCTTCATCTCATCGCTTGCTCCCGTAAAACCGCTCCCTGCATTGCGTTTGAATTTGACGGGAGAACAGCACTGGCCGGAGAAAGCTGGCTGGATAGACCTGATAAAACTTGCCACTCAAACGATCGCAGGAGAAGACCTCGATAAGGTCGTGCTGGCGCGGGCGACCGACTTACAGTTTTCTCAGTCGGTTAATGCCGCTGCCGTGATGGCTTCCAGCCGTCGCTTAAATCTGAACTGCTACCATTTCTTTATGGCATTCTCCGCCGACACCGCTTTTCTTGGCTCTTCTCCTGAACGTCTGTATCGACGACGTGATACGGCGCTGCGCACCGAGGCGCTGGCCGGAACCGTGGCCAATCACCCTGAGGATCATCGGGCCTGGCAATTGGGCGACTGGCTAATGAAAGATGATAAAAACCAGCGCGAGAATATGCTGGTGGTCGAAGATATTTGCCAGCGTCTGCAAGGCTGTACGCAAACTCTCGATGTGCTGCCACCGCAGGTGCTCAGGCTGCGTAAAGTGCAGCACCTGCGCCGTTGCATCTGGACGGAACTGAATCAGGCCGACGATACGCTTTGCCTGATGCAGCTTCAGCCCACGGCGGCAGTTGCCGGTATTCCGCGTGAGCTGGCGCGTGAATTCATCCAGCAAAATGAACCCTTTGAACGCGAGTGGTATGCCGGTTCAGCGGGTTATCTTTCTTTGCGCCAAAGCGAGTTTTGCGTGTCATTGCGTTCGGCGAAAATTAGCGCAAACGTGGTACGCCTGTATGCCGGGGCAGGGATTGTACGTGGCTCAGATCCTGAGCAGGAATGGCAAGAAATAGACAATAAAGCGGCAGGGTTACGTACTTTATTACAGATGGAAGGATAGTGATTTCGTGTATATTTCCGATTCATATCAAAAATCCATTTATTCGATTCTCTATACTGTGTCGCAATATTGATACCGGACAATCTCATGTCAGTAAGCGCATTTAACCGACGCTGGGCGGCGGTCATTCTGGAAGCACTCACTCGCCACGGCGTCAGGCATGTCTGCATTGCCCCTGGCTCTCGTTCTACACCATTGACGCTGGCGGCAGCGGAAAACCCCGCATTCATCCACCACACCCATTTTGACGAGCGCGGTCTTGGGCATCTGGCTTTAGGTCTGGCAAAAGTCAGCCGTCAGCCTGTCGCCGTGATTGTGACGTCCGGTACCGCGGTGGCGAATTTATATCCCGCGTTGATTGAAGCGGGCCTGACCGGTGAAAAACTGATTTTACTTACCGCTGACAGACCGCCAGAGCTTATCGACTGTGGCGCGAACCAGGCGATTCGTCAGGCCGGAATGTTTGCCTCGCATCCATCGCAAACGCTCTCTTTACCGCGTCCTACTCAGGACATTCCGGCAAGCTGGCTGGTGTCCACGATTGATAATGCGTTAGCTGCCCTGCATAGCGGGGCGGTTCATATCAATTGCCCGTTTGCGGAACCGCTGTATGGCGATATGGACGAAACGGGGATTGCCTGGCAGCAGCGCCTCGGCGACTGGTGGCAGGACGATAAACCCTGGCTGCGAGAAGCGCGTCGGCTGGAAAGCGACAAACAACGCGACTGGTTTTTCTGGCGACAAAAACGCGGCGTAGTCATTGCGGGCCGCATGAGCGCGGAAGAAGGTAAGAAGGTTGCGCAGTGGGCGCAGACGTTAGGCTGGCCGCTGATTGGCGATGTTCTGTCGCAAACCGGACAACCGCTGCCGTGCGCCGACCTGTGGCTGGGAAATGCGAAAGCTGTAGCTGAATTGCAGCAGGCGCAGATTGTGGTGCAGCTTGGTAGCAGCCTGACTGGAAAACGTCTGCTGCAATGGCAGGCCAGCTGCGATCCGCAGGAATACTGGATTGTCGATAATATCGAAGGCCGCCTCGATCCGGCCCATCATCGCGGCCGCAGGTTGGTGGCGAAAGTTGGCGACTGGCTGGAGCTACATCCGGCGGAGAAACGTCAGCCCTGGTGTATTGAGATCCCTCGTCTGGCGCAACAGGCCTGGCAGGCGGTAGAAGCCCGTCGTGAGGCGTTTGGTGAAGCGCAATTAGCCCACCGTATCCGCGACTACTTGCCGGAGCAGGGGCAGCTGTTCGTGGGTAACAGTCTGGTGGTACGCCTGATTGATGCGCTGTCGCAGCTTCCGGCTGGTTACCCGGTCTATAGCAACCGTGGCGCGAGCGGTATTGACGGCCTGCTGTCAACGGCAGCTGGTGTACAGCGTGCCAGCGCGAAATCGACGCTGGCGATTGTTGGCGATTTATCTGCATTGTATGACCTGAATGCGCTGGCGTTATTGCGCCAGGTTTCTGCACCGTTTGTCCTGATAGTGGTCAATAATAACGGCGGGCAGATTTTTTCCCTGCTGCCGACACCAGCCAGCGAACGCGAACGGTTCTATCTGATGCCGCAGAACGTACATTTCGAGCATGCTGCCGCCATGTTTAACCTTAAATACCAGCGCCCGGAAAACTGGGAGCAGTTGGAGAGCGCGTTGACTAACGCGTGGCGTACACCTGCGGCCACGGTGATTGAGCTGGTGGTGAACGAAACTGACGGGGCGCAAACCTTGCAGCAACTGCTGGCGCAGGTAAGTCACCTATGATCCTGCATGCGCAGGCGAAAGAGGGCCAAACGGGATTTCCCTGGCTGGTTTTCCTGCACGGTTTCTCTGGCGATTGCCAGGAATGGCAGACGGTCGGCGAAGTGTTTCAGGATTATTCGCGGCTATACATCGACTTGCCGGGACACGGTGGCTCCGCTGACATCGGCGTGAGTGGGTTCGATGATGTCAGCGTTTTGCTGCGTAACACTCTACTTAGTTACAACATACTTAACTACTGGCTGGTGGGATACTCTCTTGGCGGCAGAGTCGCCATGATGGCGGCCTGTCAGGAGATGCCTGGGCTTTGTGGTCTGGTGGTTGAAGGCGGACATCCCGGCTTGCAAAGCGAGGAGGCGCGCGTTCAGCGTCGTCTCTC
>NZ_SZWU01000034.1:106182-116757 GCF_005280935.1 Citrobacter sp. wls757
GGGCTGCACGTTTTCGCGCAGAGCCGCTACGTGAGGTGTTTAATGACTGGTATCAACAGCCCGTTTTTTCCTCGCTGAACGCGGCACAAAGAGAGGCGCTGGTCGCTCTGCGTAGCCAGAATAATGGGCAAACGCTGGCGGCAATGCTGGAGGCCACCTCGCTTGCCGTACAGCCTGATTTACGTGCGCAACTCACGACGCGCACATTTCCGTTTTATTATTTATGTGGTGAACGTGACGAAAAATTCCGCGCTCTGGCGGCGGAAATATCAGTACCAAACCATGTGATTCGTAATGCCGGACACAACGCGCATCGGGACAACCCCGCGGGCGTAGTGGATTGTCTGGCTCAGATTCTGCGTCGCTGACTATAGGACATTTTATGATCTATCCTGATGAAACAATGCTTTACGCACCGGTAGAATGGCACGATTGCTCTGAAGGCTATACCGACATTCTTTACGAGAAATCCACCGACGGTATTGCAAAAATCACCATTAATCGTCCACAGGTACGCAATGCCTTCCGTCCGGTCACCGTGAAAGAGATGATCCAGGCGCTGGCGGATGCCCGCTATGATGACAACATCGGCGTAATTATTCTGACCGGTGCTGGCGACAAAGCATTCTGCGCAGGCGGCGATCAGAAAGTGCGTGGTGACTACGGCGGATACCAGGATGACTCTGGTGTGCATCACCTGAACGTACTGGACTTCCAGCGCCAGATTCGTACCTGTCCGAAACCGGTAGTAGCGATGGTTGCAGGTTTCTCCATTGGTGGTGGCCATGTGCTGCACATGATGTGTGACCTGACCATTGCGGCTGAAAACGCCATCTTTGGTCAGACCGGCCCGAAAGTCGGTTCTTTCGACGGCGGTTGGGGCGCTTCCTACATGGCGCGCATCGTCGGTCAGAAAAAAGCGCGTGAAATCTGGTTCCTGTGCCGTCAGTACGATGCAAAACAGGCGCTGGATATGGGTCTGGTCAACACCGTGGTTCCGCTGGCGGATCTGGAAAAAGAGACCGTACGCTGGTGCCGTGAAATGCTGCAAAACAGCCCAATGGCGCTGCGCTGCCTGAAAGCCGCACTGAACGCCGACTGTGATGGTCAGGCTGGTCTGCAGGAGCTGGCAGGTAACGCCACTATGCTGTTCTACATGACGGAAGAAGGTCAGGAAGGCCGTAACGCCTTTAACCAAAAACGTCAGCCTGATTTCAGCAAATTCAAACGGAATCCGTAATGCGTAGCGCGCAGGTATACCGCTGGCAGATCCCCATGGACGCGGGGGTGATTCTGCGCGACAGGCGGTTAAAAACGCGTGACGGGCTGTACGTTTGTCTTTGTGACGGCGAGCGCGAAGGGTGGGGAGAAATTTCCCCACTGCCGGGCTTCAGTCAGGAAAGCTGGGAAGAGGCACAAACCGAGCTGCTGGCCTGGGTGAAAGGCTGGTTGCAAGGGGATGACTCCTTACCGCAACTGCCTTCGGTCGCCTTTGGCGTAAGCTGTGCGCTGGCCGAACTGGCTGGCGTATTGCCACAGGACGCGGACTATCGTGCTGCGCCGCTGTGCACGGGCGATCCTGACGATCTGGTGCTACAACTGGCGGATATGCCGGGCGAAAAAGTGGCGAAGATCAAGGTCGGTCTGTATGAAGCGGTCCGCGACGGCATGGTAGCCAATCTGCTGCTTGAGGCGATCCCGGAGCTGCATTTGCGACTTGACGCCAACCGGGCCTGGACGCCGTTGAAAGCACAGCAGTTCGCGAAATACGTTAATCCGGAATATCGTGGACGCATTGCCTTCCTCGAAGAACCGTGCAAAACCCGCGATGATTCTCGTGCCTTCGCGCGTGAAACCGGCATTGCCATCGCCTGGGATGAAAGTCTGCGTGAAGCGGATTTCACCTTCGAGGCCGAAGAGGGCGTCAGGGCCGTGGTTATCAAACCTACGCTGACTGGCAGTCTCGATAAAGTCCGTGAACAGGTGGCTGCGGCGCATGCGCTTGGTCTGACTGCCGTTATCAGTTCGTCAATCGAGTCGAGTCTGGGCTTAACCCAGCTGGCGAGAATTGCCGCCTGGTTAACGCCGCAGACCATTCCGGGTCTGGATACCCTGAGTCTGATGCAGTGCCAGCAGGTACGCACCTGGCCGGGTAGCACGTTGCCGTGTATCGACGTTGATGCGCTGGAACGTCTGCTATGACCCAGCAGGAAATGCCCGATAGCGTGAGCTTATCGGGCCTGGTGCAGTTCAGTGACTGGCCTTGGCGTCACTGGCGACAGGTTCGTGCGAAAGCGCCAGCCTTACGCCTCAACGATGAGGTATTAAGCTGGAGCGATCTCTGCACACGTGTAGATCATCTGGCCTGCGGTTTTGCCGCTCAGGGCGTGGAAGAGGGCGATGGTGTTCTGCTTCGCGCCTGGAATCATCCGCGCGCTTTGCTGGCCTGGCTCGCGCTGCTGCAATGTGGGGTGCGGGTTTTACCTGTGAACCCACAGTTGCCTCAGCCGCTGCTTGATGCGCTGATCCCGGACTTAACGCTACGTTTTGCGCTGGATCTGGAGGCCGCTATCGCACTTCCGGAACTCAGCCCGTTGCAGATGCGGTCGTTACCAGGCGATCGCGCCGCCGCGTGGTTACCCGAGCGATTGAGCACGATGACGTTAACTTCAGGTTCTACCGGATTGCCGAAAGCGGCGGTTCACACCTGTCAGGCGCATCTGGCAAGCGCGCAGGGGGTGCTGTCATTAATGCCGTTTGGCGCTGAAGATGACTGGCTGCTTTCATTGCCGCTGTTTCATGTTTCCGGCCAGGGGATTTTATGGCGCTGGTTGTTTGCCGGGGCGCGAATGACCGTGCGCGACAAGCAGCCGCTGGAGCAAATGCTGGCTGGATGTACCCACGCTTCACTGGTGCCCACGCAGCTGTGGCGCTTGCTGGTCAACAACACGCCGGTCACGCTCAAAGCGGTACTGCTGGGAGGTGCGGCAATTCCTGTTGAATTGACGGAGCAAGCGGGCGCGCAAGGGATTCGTTGCTGGTGCGGTTACGGATTAACGGAGTTTGCTTCTACGGTCTGTGCGAAAGAAGCAGATGGTTTGGCAGATGTGGGTTCCCCCCTGGTGGGCAGAGAAGTCAGAATCGTTGATGATGAAGTCTGGCTGCGAGCCGCCAGCATGGCGCAAGGTTACTGGCGTAACGGACAGCTTATTCCTTTAGTGAACGCGGAAGGCTGGTTTGCAACCCGCGATCGCGGCGTGCTAAAGGACGGCAAGTTAACGATTGTCGGTCGTATGGACAATCTGTTTTTTAGCGGCGGGGAAGGTATACAGCCGGAAGAAGTGGAACGCGTGATTGCAGCGCATCCGCATGTTCTACAAGCCTTTATTGTGCCAATAGAAGACAAAGAGTTTGGCCATCGCCCGGTGGCGGTCATTGAGTATGACGCTAATGCTGGAGAAACTAATCTCGCAGAGTGGGTAAAAGATAAGCTAGCCCGCTTTCAGCAGCCGATTTGTTGGCTAACATTGCCGCCCGAGCTCAAAGCAGGAGGAATTAAAATTTCGCGCCGTGCGTTATTGGATTGGGTAAGTGCTTCATCATTAACATTAAGAAAACATTAATAGTATTTCTCGTTATTGTCATTCCGCAGCTATTGTCCTTTTGTTTATCTGCTAAAGTGTAACCTATTGTGAAATTTATTAACAAAAGGTGCGCTATGGAATGGCATGTGAAGAAGTCTTGCTGTCACAAAAAAGCAGGGAGGCTCTATATCGTACTTTGCGATAGCGGTGGTTCGCTCAAGATGCTTGCTGAGGCGCAATCTTCCGAGCGGATTAAGCCCGGCGATCTCCTTTCACCGCTGAAGGATGCACAGTATTGTATTAACCGCGATAAATCCCGTGTCATTAAGGTAATTGATGCCAGACAGTACATCTGTGATGAATGGGAACGTCTGTTACGACTGTCTGAAGATAAGTAATCTCAGGGCTGGTGTTTGCGTGAAGGCAGAAAAATCGTCATTAGCCCTGCCATGATGCATAGTACCCCTGCCAGCGCTTTCACTGAAAATGTTCCCTGCCAGCCGGGCAGGATCATTGAAGCAACCCACACCAGCACATAGCTCAGGCTGAGCAGGGCATAGGCTTTGCTCAGCGCGAGTTGGTGTAGGGCTTTATGCCAGCAAATAACCGACAGCAAATACCCTGCCAGCCCGGCATATAAAGCAAACGCTCCGATACTGACAGAGAATACGGCGGAGATGAACGCCAGCGGCTGCAGCATTGGCGGCAGATTATCCATCGCAAAGCCGAGGCTCAACTGGGCGATGGAGGTGATCATCACGCTACATAATCCCCAAAATACGCCCATTACACTGCACTCCCAAGAATAAATATGCCGGTAATGATCAGCCCAACGCCCAGCCAGTGGCGGGTTGTGACGGGTTCGCGCCAGATTTTCCAGGCCGCGAGAGTTACCCATACAAAGTTAAGACTCAGCATGGGATAGGCAATACCGACAGGAATATTTTGTAAAACCGCCAGCCATAGCAGCATGGCCAGACCGAGGCTTGCCAGAGCAAGCCCAATCCATTGCGTAATGTAGCGTTTTCGCGCACGAACAGACACCGGTCGGGTTGCCTGCTTCTGGCATAGCTGGCCGCAGACGCTGAGCAGGCTGGCGAGGACTAAGGCTATCCAGATCATTTGGGCCGATACTGAATCAGGACCAGACGCCCCTGATTATCAATGTAGTCAGCGGGAGGGATGGCAAGCTGATTAATATCTTCATCCTTACCGACAGAGAGCACGAGCGTAATGTTTCCTTGTTGACGATGTTGTGCTAACCAGTCGGCAAAATTCTCCCGACTGACAAAGCGGCCTTGAGCATCCGGGTAGTTGAGACCGTATTTTAACTCGCCCGTTTGTCCGTACATCATGATGTCGTCGCGCTTCAGGCTCCAGGCCAGTCCCGCAGCGACGCCAACGCTGTCGGTGAGAATATAACGGCTCGGCTCCAGCGATTCTTTGGTCATCTCGACAAAAAACTGCGGCTGTTTAGATTCCATCACCCGGTCAGGAATGGAGAAGCCAAATAACAGCGCCAGCCCTAATGGGCATAGTGCTGCGAATTTCCAGTTCTTCTCGCGGTTATTTAGCGTATACCAGCCAAAAAGCGTCCAGATGATAAAGATGCCCCAGGCACAAAAAACCTTATACGTTTCGATATGCGACCAGACCGGCGTCTTCAATGGTCCCAGCGTGGAAACAATAAACGTAGCGACGATGCCGACGACACCAAATAGCACGTTGATCCAGCCATTGATGCGCAGGGATGCTGAGTCTTTTTCCGCAGCCTGCAGGCCGAAGCGCGCCGTTAATATCGCCAGCGGCGCGAAGCAGGAAAGAATATAGGTCGGCAGTTTTCCTTTCGCGATGCTGAAAAACAGGATTGGCATAATAATCCAGCTTAACAGGTACAGAGCACTGCGCGGAACATCCCGCTCACGCCAGCCCGTACGCAGCGCGCCGGGAAGCAGACCGAGCCACGGTAATGTGCCTGCCACAAATATCGGGATGTAGTACCAGATAGGAGCCTTATGCTGGGCATCATCCTGCGCAAAGCGCTGAATATGTTCAACCCAGAAGAAGTAATGCCAGAAATCCGGCTCGCGTTGTGCAATCGCTATACCCCACGGTAGTACGATCGCGATGCAGCCGATCACCGCCAGCAGACCGTAGAGAATGAGGTCTTTCCAACGCTTTTGTGCAAAAACCCAGGGTAATACGCTAAGCACAGGGACGGCGAGTGCCAGAAAACCTTTGGTCATTACACCCATACCGCAGGTCAGCCCAAGCAGCAAAAAAGCGATGATTTTGCGTGTTCTGGTGGTGGCCTGCATGCCTTCCCAAAAACAGCACATGCCCGCCATCAGCCAAAGCGCTATGATGGGATCAAGTACCGCGTAGGTGCCGATGCTGTAAACCGAAAAAAACGTTAAAAAGATAGCGGAGGAGAGTACGGCGGTACGCTTATCCTGCCACAGTCGCATGGCAAGCCAGGCTACCAGTAATGCGGTCAACAAAGTGGCAAAAATAGCACCCGCTCTGACGCCAAAATTGTTTGCGCCAAACAGCCATTGCCCAATGCTGTTCAACCAGTATCCGGCAATTGGTTTTTCAAAATAACGCAGCCCTAAAAAGTGTGGAACGATCCAGTCACCAGAGTTGAGCATTTCCCGGCTGATTTCAGCATAGCGCGTTTCATCAGGCTGCCAGAGCATACGGCTGTTGATAGGTAAAATAAAATACAGTGCGATTAAAGCGATAAATGCCAGAGTGTAGCGGGCAGCAGGTTTCATGGTGTCACACTCACCGGTTGTTGGCAGCCGAGCCATCCCTCTCTGCCGGGTATTTTTCCACGTACTATCTGTCCTAACGGCAGCGTACTGATGTCGTCAGGTAACAGCTCGCCAAGCGGGCAGAATGTCATCCCCATATCGGCAGCACGAATGAGCAACTCGTCAAAATTCTGATGAAAGGCGATACCTTCAACTTCCGCATGAATGGTGTACACCGGTGTTCCTCTGCTCATCTGGATGTGGGAGAGAATATAGGAGTTGAAGTCCACCGCCTGGACCTCCTGACCAACCACTTCATCCCATGTTGGTAGGGTGACGGGAATTTGTGGCGTCCCCGTTTTCCCGGATTCCAGCACCGGACGAAATAACGACGTTCCCCGACAGTCACTGTTATAGCGCAGATGGAATGCTTCTTTGGCATGGACGACACGGTTGTCGGCACGCCATCCGGCAACGGCAGAGCAGGTGACTGGCTGACCGATGATGGCTTCAAGTGCGGTGATACCTTGCGAAATATCATCAATCAGCTGTTTGTCATTCCAGTTTCCGCTTCGCGCCTGCCAGGCGTGATGATCCCAGGCATGCAAACCGGTTTCATGAATCTGGGCGGTTTGTGCAATGATTGCTGCGTTGGCCTGGCCGATCTCTTTTCCCGGCCATGCGGTTCCCGCCAATAAAATATCCCATCCGTAGAGCGATGCTGCGTTTGAACGCAGCATTTTCCACAGAAATTGCGGCTTCACAAGACGCCAGAGATGGCGTCCCATGTTGTCAGGCCCAACGCTAAAGAAAAAACTTGCCCGAACGTTATGTCGGTTTAATGTCTCCAGCAGGCGGGGCACGCCTTCGCGCGTCCCCCTGAATGTATCGACATCAATGCGCAAGCCTACTTTGGTCATGATGTGTGTTCCGTGATATCCACACTGCGTAAGAAGAAGTCCAGCGTCTCTTCTACCGTTTCCTGCATCTCAATGGTCGGTTCCCAGTTCAGGCAGCGTTTTGCATTACGAATGTTAGGCTTACGATGCTCAACGTCTTGATAACCTTTACCGTAGTAGCTGCTGCTTTCGACGTCACGGAAACCGGCAAACGGCGGGAAGTGGTTACGCAACGGATGTTTTTCAAAGCAGGAAAGCAGCATTTCTGCCAGTTCCTGAATACTTGCTTCGTTCTGCGGATTACCGATGTTGATAATCTCACCGTCACAGCGGCCGCCTTCGTTTTCAATGATGCGGTACAGGGCTTCGATACCATCGCGAATGTCGGTGAAGCAGCGTTTTTGCTTACCGCCTTCAATCAGCTTGATCGGTGAACCTTCCACGAGGTTGAGGATCAACTGTGTAATGGCGCGTGAGCTGCCGATACGCGCGGCGTTAAGGCTGTCCAGACGCGGTCCCATCCAGTTAAACGGGCGGAACAGGGTGAAGCGCAATCCCTCTTTTTCGCCGTACGCCCAGATAACACGGTCCAGCAGCTGCTTGGATACGGAGTAGATCCAGCGTGGTTTATTGACCGGACCGACGATCAGATTCGAACTGTCTTCATCAAAGACTTTGTCGGTACACATGCCGTAGACTTCGGAGGTTGACGGGAAAATGATGCGCTTGCGGTATTTCACGCAGTAACGAATGATTTTCAGGTTCTCTTCAAAATCGAGCTCAAATACGCGCAGCGGGTTGCGGGTATATTCGATAGGCGTTGCGATCGCTACCAGCGGCAGCACAACGTCGCATTTTTTCACATGATATTCAATCCATTCGGAGTGAATGCTGATATCACCTTCGACGAAATGGAATCGCGGATGTTGCAGGAAACGCCCAATGGCGTCGCTGCCAATATCGAGTCCATACACTTCGTAATTATCTTCTTGCAGCAGGCGCTCGGTCAGATGGTTACCAATGAAGCCGTTAACGCCGAGGATCAGTACGCGAGTACGGCGTTTGCTGGTGGTCACTGACTGGCTGTTCAGGCGAGAACCTGGCACCAGACCCAGAACCTGCGCCAGTTGTGAACCCTGCATTGCAATACCATCGCCAGCTTGTCCGGTAATAATCTCCAGTGCGCCATCGACACAGGCGATCAGTAAAGGAGACACGGAGATGACGGTGCCCGGCTGGGCCGCAATGTCGTTTGTGCAAACGCGCGATGACCAGACGGTGAACTTTTGCGTGCCAACATAGCTAAATGCGCCCGGCCACGGATCGCTGACGGCACGGACCTGGTTATGTAACTCCGCGGCAGGTTTGTTCCAGTCGAGGAAGCTATCTTCCGGCGTACGGCGACCAAAACAGGTAGCATCTGCATCCTGTTGAAGGAATTCGGAGTAACTTCCCGCGTTGATGGCCGGCAGTGTCTGCTCCAGCAGATGACGTGCTGCCTGACACAATTTATGGTGCAGCGTTAACGCCACATCATCCGGTGAAATAGCAACGCGCTGCTGGGCAACTATGGCACCAGCATCCGCGCGTTTGACCATGCGGTGAAGTGTGACGCCCGTTTCGGTTTCACCATTGACCAATACCCAGTTCAATGGCGCGCGACCACGGTATTTCGGCAGCAGCGAGCCGTGCAGATTAAATGCACCCTTAGGGGCAAGACTGAGGATCTCATCACTCAGTAAATGGCGATAGTAGAACGAGAAGATAACATCGGGTGCCAGTTGGCTAATGCGCTCAATCCACAGGGGATGATTAACCTCGTCTGGGGCGTAAACCGGAATACCGGCGCTGGCCGCGAGGCGGGAAACAGATCCAAAAAACGCTTTTTCACCCGGGTTGTCGGTGTGCGTAAAAATGGCAGCGATTTCATAACCTGCATCCAACAAGGCCTGGACACCCTGACATCCCATATCGTGATAGGCAAATACGACGGCTTTCATGCGCGGTTTTCCTCGGTTGACTGCGTAGTTTGTGGGCGGATAACGTGTTGAACAAAATAGCGGGGGCGGGCGCGGACATCGTTATAGATGCGACCGATATATTCGCCGAGTAAACCCATGCCAATAAACTGTGCGCCGATAAAGGTAAACAGGACGGCAAACAGCATGAATACCCCCTCCGCTGCCCACTGTGGGCCGAGCGTCAGGCGCAGAACAACAAGCAGGACTGATAAGGTAAAGCCCGTGGCGGCGATCACGCTGCCCAACAGGCTCAACATGCGAAGCGGTGTTGTGGTAAGGCAAGTCACCAGGTCATACATCAGGTTGATCAGACGCATGAAGCTGTATTTGGAGTCACCAAATTCACGCTCTGCATGATGTACCGGGATCTCCGTGGCGCGACGGGCAAAAATGTTGGCCAGAATAGGGATAAAGGTGCTGCGCTCCTGGCAATGCAGCATGGCATCGACGATGTGACGGCGATAGGCGCGTAGCATGCACCCGTAGTCGCCCATTGCTTTACCGGTGGTTCGTTGGATCAGATGGTTTATCATTCGTGAGGCGGTCTTACGAAATACGCTATCCTGACGGTTCTGGCGTACCGTGCCTACCACATCGAAACCCTCATCTGCAGTGGCGACCAACCGAGGGATCTCCTCCGGCGGGTTTTGCAAATCGGCATCCAGCGTGATGATCAAGTCTCCGGTGACATGGCTGAAACCGGCCATAATCGCCGAGTGCTGTCCGTAATTACGATTCAGTAAAATAGAGACAATATGGCTGTTCGGTGCCTGAGAGGCGTCCATCATCAACTGAGCGGAACGGTCGCTGCTGCCGTCGTCGATTAGCAGAATTTCATAGTCTTTGCCCAATTTCTCGCAGGCGTCGCTGGTGCGTCTGATTAACTCTGGCAGGCTTTCCTGTTCATTAAAAACGGGAATAACAACCGAGACTTTTTTAATCGGTGTGGCTTCAAACATGCTCATTGTCCTGCTATCTCGCGAAGCGCCGTAATGACCCGCTGAGTGTCATCATCGGTCATGTCAGGGAATAACGGCAGCGAGCAGATGCGCGCGCTGTTCCATTCAGTATTTGGGAGCGAAAGGGTAGTGAAGCGTTCGCGATAATATTTTTGCGTATGGGCCGCACGAAAATGCAGACCGGTGCCGATATCTTTGGTCTTCAGCGTTTCCATCAGGGCATCTCTGCTCAACCCGCAGCGCGTTTCATCAACACGAATGATGAATAAGTGCCAGGCATGAACGTGCGACCACTGCGGTAGGCTCAGCGGCTGGAATGGCGTATCGGCCAGCGCTTTTTGATAGTGCTGGGCAAT
>NZ_SZWU01000034.1:116791-130755 GCF_005280935.1 Citrobacter sp. wls757
CGCCCGGCGTGAGTTCAGTTGCTCCAGCTTATTGAGCTGTACCAGCGCAATAGCGGCGTTAATATCCGTCAGGTTGTATTTGTATCCAGGTGCAAGCACTTCGGCTTGTGGTGCCCGGCCGTAGGTTTGTCGATCAAAAGCATCAACGCCCAGACCGTGAAACTTCAGGCTGCGAAGCCGCTGAGCGAGCTGGCTGTCGTCGGTAACGATCAGTCCACCTTCCGCACAGGTGATATTTTTAATGGCGTGAAACGAGAAAATTGCCGTGCCGCGAGCACCGACATGACGGCCCTTATACAATGTCCCTACGGCATGGGCTGCGTCTTCTATTACCGGGATTCCATAACGCTCGCCAATGGCATAAATTGCGTCGAGGTCGGCGGGGGCGCCAGCATAATGTACTGGAACAATGGCTTTGGTTCGTGGGGTAATAGCAGCTTCAATTTGCTCAGGTGTCACCATAAGCGTATCGCGGTCGACATCGATCATCACTGGCGTCGCCCCCAGCAAAACAATCATGTTGAGGGTAGAAACCCACGTCATCGACGGCGTAATGACCTCGTCGCCTGCACCAATGCCCAGCGCCATCAGCGTAATGTGCATTCCTGCAGTGGCGGAGCAAACGGCGACGGCATGTTGATTTCCCGTGAGCTGGCAAAAAGCCTCTTCCAACTGTTGATTTTTCGGGCCGGTGGTTATCCATCCAGAGTCCAGAACCGCCTTCACTGCGGCAAGTTCTTCAGCGCCCATGGCCGGGCGAGAGAAAGGCAAAAAGTCAGACATCATTATTCCTTCAAGCCATTTAACGCCACCGAAGTTTTATTTTTAGTGATAAACAGGGGCGTCGTTAATTATTTCATCAGGCTACAAAGGTTAATGACTGAAGGTTAATTTATCCTTAAGAGTTTAAGGTTTGGGAACGATAGCTAAATAGAGGTGTTTTTATGTTTATCTTAATGAAATTAAGTGTCTTTTTAGGTTTTTGCGACATTGCTGTTTGCTATAAGTTGATGAGTGCAATGCCGCTATTCAGAATGTTAATTATATGCCGTTATTAAAATGATAACCTACAGTAACCCTTTTAAGGTTAACGTTTTACGCGTGGCGATATTTAAATCGTAGGCACTGAGATCTTCCGGTTTAACCCAGGCGAATGCCTGGAACTCTTCGTTAATCTTCACTTCACGATTCGCCGCGACACAATCGAAGATAAGATAAATCATGTAAATCTCTTCCTGACTGCCATCAGCATAGGTTTTAGTGCGAATATCATCACTGAAGGTCCAGGGGGTAATTTCTGATAACACCAGTTGCTCGCCCAGCTCTTCCCTCACTTCACGGAGCAGAGCTTCTTCAATACGTTCACCCGGTTCAACACCGCCGCCAGAAAGCGCCCACTGACCGGGAAACACACCGCGGTCATCAGCCATTTTGCAGAGTAAATAACAGCCATCGTTTTGAATTAATGGGCAAACAATCGTTCTTTGGCGCATCAGTCGAGTCCTTGTTGGGGAGGTAGAGAAAATTCCGTCATGCACGCATCTTACCTTTTGCTGGCGGCAGAAAAAATGTTTCATCGGTGATCAAGAGCGCTTTGGCAGGGAAAACAGGATGTTTGTTGAAAATGACGTTCTGGGACGTCCAACTGTGTAATTGGCACAAGAATTTAACCTTAAATAAATCTTGTGAGTAGTATTTAGTTACAATATGTCATTGCATCGCTTTTTTAGCTCATTGATTCCTCGCCATCTGACAGTACAATTCATCGGTTTTGGGGCTATGTTTTGATTCTTGCTGGAAAGGATAGAAAATGAAAAAAAGTTTAATGTTGGGTTTTGCCGGAATGCTGTTTGTTTCCGCGTCGGCGAGCGCGATTAGCATCAGCGGCCAGGCTGGCGAAGACTACACCAACCTGGGATTCGGTATGGGCACTGAGAGTACTGGTCTGGCCGTCAGCGGTAACTGGATGCATAACGATGACGACGGTGATGTTGCCGGGCTGGGTTTAGGTTTGAATATCCCACTGGGGCCGCTGATGGCGACCGTTGGTGGTAAAGGTGTTTATACTAATCCAAACGATGGCGATGAAGGCTATGCTGCTGCTGTCGGTGGTGGTTTACAATGGCCAATTGGCGATAGCTTCCGTCTGTTTGGTGAGTATTATTACTCTCCTGATTCACTTTCCAGCGGTATCGACAGCTATGAAGAAGCGAATGCCGGTGCGCGTCTGACCATTATGCGTCCGCTGAGCATCGAAGCCGGTTATCGTTACCTGAACCTGGCAGGCAAAGACGGCAACCGTGATAACGCGATTGCTGATGGCCCGTACGTTGGGGTTAACGCCAGCTTCTAACATTTCTGGCGCGGCGTTCAGTCGCGCCTTCCCCCCTCCATGCGTTATAGTGTTTTCATCATAAAAGCAGGAGAACACGATGTTAGACGTGGAGATGCTATCCACAGGGGATGAAGTGTTGCACGGACAAATCGTCGACACCAATGCCGCCTGGCTGGCCGATTTTTTCTTTAATCAGGGTTTACCGCTAACACGCCGCAACACGGTAGGTGACAATCTTAACGATTTGGTCGCCGTTTTGCGTGAGCGTAGCGAGCACGCCGATGTACTGATCGTTAATGGCGGTCTGGGACCTACCAGCGATGATTTGAGCGCGCTGGCAGCGGCAACGGCAAAAGGCGAAGGGCTGGTGCTGCATGAAGCATGGCTGGCCGAGATGGAGCGATATTTCCGCGATCGTGGCCGCGTGATGGCGCCGAGCAACCGCAAACAGGCTGAACTTCCGGCCAGCGCTGAGTTTATCAATAATCCGGTGGGTACCGCGTGTGGGTTCGCCCTGAAGCTTAACCGCTGCCTGATGTTCTTTACACCGGGTGTACCGTCAGAATTCAAAGTCATGGTGGAGCATGAGATCCTGCCTCGTTTGCGTGAGCGTTTCTCTTTGGCTCAGCCCCCGTTATGCCTGCGATTAACCACCTTTGGCCGTTCTGAAAGCGACCTGGCGCAGAGCCTGGATCCGCTCCCGTTGCCACCGGGAGTGACAATGGGCTACCGCTCCTCAATGCCGATTATTGAGCTGAAGCTGACCGGGCCGGATTCCCAACGGGAAGCGATGCTGGCGCTGTGGCCAGAAGTTAAGCGGGTTGCCGGGCAGAATATGATTTTTGAAGGTACGGAAGGCTTACCCGCGCAAATCGCCCGCACGTTGCAAGAACGGCAATTCAGCCTGACGCTGAGCGAACAATTCACCGGTGGTCTGGTGGCATTGCAGCTTTCTCGTGCGAATGCTCCGTTATTGGCGAGTGAAGTGGTTCCGCCCCAGGAAGAAACGCTGGCGCAAACGGCGCATTGGATAACCGAGCGACGCAGCAAGCATTATGCTGGATTAGCACTCGCTATATCGGCTTTCGAAAACGAACATATTAACTTTGCGCTGGCCACGGCTGATGGGACACACGCCTTGCGCGTACGGCTGAATGCAAATCGCTACAGCCTGGCGATTCGTCAGGAAGTGTGTGCGATGATGGCGCTAAATATGCTGCGCCGCTGGCTTAACAATCAGGATATCGCTAGCGAACACGGCTGGATTGAAGTGGTTGAGTCGTTGACGATTTAATCATTGGTTGGGAAGGCTAAATGCCTTCCCAATCTGGCTCATGCGGTGGTATCGCCAGGCAATAGCCCGGTAATTAACTGAACTAAATCACGATCAATACCTTGTTCCAGCATTATGTGAGCGATACGTAGGGCTTCTTCTTGCGTACCTTTTTGCACCCCTTGTTCTAACCCTTGCTGTATCCCTTCTTGCAGTCCATTTTGGTGGCCTTCCTGCCTGAGTCTCTCTGCAATTGTCATCAGCTTCTCCTTGTGATGGGGGGATCGTTCGGCAACTTCGCGGATAAACTCGCTGACGCGAGAAACGTCGCCGTACCGTATCAGGTAATTAAATAGCGTTTGTAGCTGGCTGTCATTAGCAGTGCTTGTAACTAATAGCGAGACCAGTCGATCCACTAACCCCATTAAGTCACGATCGCGGATATGTTTTTGCATCAACTCAAGCAGCGCAACCCTGCGATGCTGCGCGATTTCATCGTCAGGTATTACGGTAATGTCGACCAGCGGAAAAGCCTCTGAATACAGTTGTCGCGCCAGTTGCGGATTATCAAATTCATCCAGCCAGTTGAGCGACCAGGGATAGGGACTTTGTTGACCGTGATAAAACAGCATGGGGATCACCAGCGGCAGCGTTTTATTCCCGGCATCAAGATGATGCTGCATCGCCGCGGTGGCATAACGCATCAGGCGAAATGCCATATGCGGTACCGCGGTACTCTGATGTTCAATAACACAATAAATATAGCCCTGACCTTCGCGGGTTTTTAGTGACCACACTACGTCGGAGTAGTATGCGCGGAGATCTTGTTCGATAAAACTGGTGGACTCCAGCTTTAGCGTTTGTAAATCACATATCTCACGTAATGCGATAGGAAGGTGTATATCCAGAAAATCCCGAGCCATCTCAGGGTAAGACATTATCTTTTTAAAAACGGCATCATGCGGTGTAGATGTAGTGGATTTAGCCATGGTAGTCCGTCACCAGAAAGAGAAGATGGCGTGACGGTATCCACTTTTAATATGCGCTGCATGCGGGAAATGGGTTCTTTGCGTGGATGAATCAGAGATAAATACGTCCGACTGCAACGTATTCAATTAAGCAGAACGGGCTACGTAAAAATGCCCGGTAGCAAACGCCACCGGGCAACAGAGTTAACCCAACGCTTTGGCAAGCAGGGTGATAGGATGTTCGCAGCGTTTGCTTGTAGACATCTCAATCTGCCATTTACAGGTTTCGCAGTCGGTGACGACGATATCAGCGTCGCTTTCTTCAATTTGGCGGAATAACGGTGCGCCAATAGACTGTGAAGTCGGATAGTTTTCCTTTTTAAAGCCGTAAGTCCCGGCAATCCCGCAACACTGAGAATCCAACACCGTCAGCTCCAGCCCTGGAATTTGTCGCAGTAGCTCCAGCGTATAGAGCGTCCAGCCCATTTTCTCCATGTGACATGGCGTGTGATAGACCACCTTCAGCGGCAGCGTCTTCAGCGGCAGCGTTTTACCTTCATCCAGCTTGCGCCATAGCCAGCGGGTTGCCAGTTCAATGTGTTCACGTAGGCCTGAGTTGTCGACATCCAGCACTTCCGGATATTCATCACGTAGCGCAAAGGTACAGGTTGATGAGGTGGCGATCACCGGAATGCCTTTGCCATCAATCGCCTCTCTGAGTGAGGCCACGTTGCTTACTGCCTGCTTACGCGCTTTATCGGTAAAACCGTTGGCAATCAGCGGTACGCCGCAGCATTTCTCTTTACTCAGCAGTTGCACGCCAGTACCCATCGCATTCAACACCTTGATCAGGTCTTTGCCGAGCTGGGGATGGTTGTAATTCACAAAACAGCCGTGGAAAAAGGCGACCTGATCCTGGTACTGCGCCTGCTGTGCGGCAACGCTGCGATACCAGCGGCGGAAGGTGCCAAAGGAGTACTTCGGCAGCGTACGGCGATGATCGATTTTTAACGCGTAATCCAGCAGTTGACGCACCGGTTTTAATGAGGTAGCGGTATTCACTATAGGGGCGAAGGGGGTGGATACACTGCCCATTAAATCGGTATGACTTAAGACAAAGTTACGCAACGATGGGCGCGTCGTGTCGTATTTGGCGCGCGCGCGCTGGATGATATCGCCGATTTTCACGTCTGACGGACAGGCCACTTCGCAGCGTTTACAGTTGATGCAGTATTTCAGCGCGTCGTCATATAGCGCGCCATCTTTCAGGCGCAGACGTTCACCGTCCGGGCCGGCCTGCTTAGGGCCCGGGTAGCTCGGATTGACGCGGCTTACCGGGCAGGCGGTGGTGCACACCGTACATTTGATACAACTTTCAAAACGTGTGTCGCTCATTGCTGTCCTCCTGCACGTTTCGCAATATGATGCGCGGCATGTAAGGCGCTAACTGCGCACACGCCGCCTCCGCAACCCTGGGCGATAGGGTCGAATCCGCCGAGGACGGAACCGATGGCATACATGTTCTCTATCGTTTTTCCCGCCAGTGATGGACGCAATGCGGAATCGGTTGTTACGCCAAACTGTTGCCACGGTTGTGGATCGAAAACATCACGCTTATACCACTCGGCGCGGGTCGCTGTTTGCTGTACATCCAGTCCCAGGATTGGTTCATGGATTGCCTCACGCGTGGCGACCAGCCCGCTACTGAAGAAGCTGCCGCTGGCGAGCACGGCGAAACGTGGCCGCAAGGGGATATCGGCATGATTTCGGGTCCAGATTTCGCTGACCACGCCATCCTGACAGGTGATTTTTTTCACTTCATCACCCGGCATCCACACACCGCCCTGGCGCACAAACTGGCGCTGTAATTTGTTGTGCAAACGCATGCCCAGTACCGAAGGTGGTAGGGTCGGTAATAGTGTCAGCGAGCAGGGGAGGCGCTCGTTAAGCCACTGCCAGAGCCGCTCATCGGCCAGACCAAAGCATGCCGGCATGATTATCATGTCGCAGGTTTTTGCCATTGGCAGCAATGCGTCATAGAGCAGCGACCATTTATCTTCGTTATCCAGCAGGCGCGCAATATTAACGGCACGAAACTCGGTTGGGTTATCACGCAGGACATCCAGCTCCGGTAGCTCGATTTCTGCCGTCTCGACGCTGAGATTGCGTTGGCGTAATGACGCCGCGGCGAGATGCGCCTGAAAATCCAGTAACCCGCTAATCCCTACAACGCAGATACGCTGCGCGGACAGCGGCCAGACCGGCACTTCCGGGGAACTTAACCAGGTTGAGCGCAGGGTGCCCAGCGGGGTAACACGTTGATGTGCCTGATGCACTTTGCCCTGCAAATGCGTTCCGCATTCTTCCAGTAAATTTTGCGCCTGTTGGGCCAGTTCCAGAACGTTCTGCGTTCCGATGGTGCTATACGGATGTGCGGGTGCCTGAGTGCGCAGCGCATTCAAACCCGCTTCTATATCCGTCACCGGCTGACCATCGGGTAAGCTGCTGAGCAAATCCAGTGAGCCGGAGGAAAAATGCAGGGCGCTTTGGCCGCGGGTAACAATCGTGCAGCGCAGTCCGCTTTTTTGCAGTTGCAGGCCACATAGCAGTCCGGCGAGGCCGCCGCCGATAATGACGGTATCAAATTTCATCCTGGTGCTCCTTTTCCAGACCACACAACCCTTGATAAACCCAGCGCGTGAATTCGCTTTCGCGCAGCGCATCTCCCCAGGCGATAGGCTGCACGCCTTTCCAGCGTTCGTTGAGGAAGTCGGAAAGCTGGGTAATGGACTGCGCTGCGGTAGTGACATTGAAACGTTGCAGCAAACCTGCGGCGCGACAGGCACACAATTCGCCCTGGCAGGTCCCCATTCCAACACGGGTACGGCGACGCAAATCGAGCAGGCTGTTGACGGTTAAATTCTCGACGGCGTATTGCACTTCGCCTGCGGTGACTGCTTCGCATTCACAGACCAGACTGCGGTGCTGACGGCCTTCGCTAAGCCATGCAGGGGTGCGATCGCCGTGACGGTAGACCGCCGAGCCGCGCAGTGGAGCTGGCAATGAGATCACGCGTTTAAGCGTATGCTCGGTAGATTCCTGTGAGCCAGGCAGCGCGGTGTCTGCCGTTGTGCAAGGCTGGGTATTGCCCAGCTTACGGCAAACGGCATCGGTGGCCCATTCCGCCATCAGGCGGTAGGTCATCAGTTTGCCGCCGGTAATGGTGATAAACCCTTCCAGTCCGTCACGTTCAGCGTGATCGAACAGTACAATCCCACGGCTGACGTTACGACCGCTTGGGTCGTCGTCGCTAGCCACCAGCGGGCGTACGCCAGAATAGGCGCGTAAAATGCGCGTTTTCGCCATAATCGGCGCCAGCTTCTCGCCTTCACGCAGCAGAATATCGACCTCTTCTGCGGTGACGCGGTTGCTGTCGATATCGTCGTAATCAATGTGCTGTGAGGTGGTACCGATCAGTGAAATGGTATCGCCAGGCACCAGAATATCGGCGTCAGAGGGCTTACGGCAGCGGTTAATGACATGCTGGTTAATGCGATGATCCATAATCAGCAATGAACCTTTGGCCGGGAACATACGGATGCTCAGATCGGCATATTCCGCAATGCGTTGACCCCAGATCCCAGCGGCGTTGACGACAACCGGTGCATGCAGGGACTGCATTTCGCCTGTCAGATGATTGCGCACGTTAACGCCGCAAACCGTTGCGCCTTCGCGGATCAGTCCCGTCACTTCATGCGCCGTTAAGATAACCGCGCCATGCTCACGCGCATCCAGCATGTTAGCTGCTGTTAAGCGGAAAGGATCGACCGTGCCGTCTGGTACTTTTACTGCACCAATCAGCTGTGGATTCACAGAAGGTTCGATAATACGTGCCTGCTGAGGGTCAATCGCTTCTGCGCGAATCCCCGCCTCTTCACAGGCGCGAATAAAGGTGGCCTGGAAGGAAAGCTCATCCTCCGGCAGAGTAATAAACAGACCGTCCGTTGGCTCAACGCAATGACGGGCGATACGTTTCAGAATTTGGTTTTCGCTGATGCACTCACGGGCAGATTCAGCGTCGGTGACGGCGTAGCGTGCACCGCTGTGCAGCAGGCCGTGGTTGCGTCCGGTCGCACCTGTGGCGATATCGTGGCGTTCCACTAAGATGACGCGCAACCCGCGCAGCGCACAGTCACGTGCGATCCCTGCACCTGTTGCTCCTCCACCAATGATAATCACGTCACTTGCTTGCGAGTCGCGAGTTTTCATTGTTTTTCCTCACAGTTCGTTTTTTATCATTTAGCCACATAAAAAACATGGATTGTTTGATTTCGCGCATAATCGCTCATTATTCGAAAATGAAACGTGATTTCGTGCGCCTTTATGAACATTTGTCATAAATCTGTAACAATATGTGCTGCGTTTCACATTTTTGTTATGTATCTTTCCTTAACATCGCGGCCACACTGGGAGCGGTAGGGTAGTAATGACGAACTGCAGTGTTTACTTCGAATGAAAGACGGCCACGGAGGCTACACTATGTTGAGCATTTTTAAACCAGCGTCACACACGGCGCGTTTACCTGCAGCGGAGATCGACCCGACATATCGTCGATTACGTTGGCAGATTTTTCTGGGGATTTTCTTTGGTTATGCCGCGTACTATCTGGTACGTAAGAACTTTGCCCTTGCGATGCCGTATCTGGTTGAACAAGGTTTCTCGCGTGGCGATCTGGGTTTTGCGTTGTCCGGTATCTCCATTGCTTACGGATTTTCGAAATTCATCATGGGGTCCATTTCGGATCGCTCGAATCCGCGCGTTTTCCTGCCAGCCGGTCTGATTCTGGCCGCCGCAGTGATGCTGTTCATGGGCTTTGTGCCGTGGGCGACATCGAGCATCGCGGTAATGTTTGTGCTGCTGTTCCTCTGCGGATGGTTCCAGGGGATGGGCTGGCCGCCGTGTGGCCGTACTATGGTGCACTGGTGGTCGCAGAAAGAGCGTGGAGGCATTGTTTCCGTCTGGAACTGTGCGCATAACGTGGGGGGCGGTCTGCCTCCGCTGTTGTTCCTGCTGGGTATGGCCTGGTTCAATGACTGGAAAGCGGCGCTGTATATGCCTGCTTTCGGTGCGATCGTCGTCGCGCTGATTGCTTTTGCCCTGATGCGTGATACGCCGCAGTCCTGTGGTCTGCCGCCTATCGAAGAGTATAAGAACGACTATCCGGACGATTACACCGAGAAAGCGGAAGAAGAGCTGACTGCGAAGCAGATCTTCATGCAGTACGTACTGCCGAACAAACTGTTGTGGTACATCGCTATCGCCAACGTGTTTGTTTATCTGCTGCGCTACGGCATCCTGGACTGGTCACCAACCTACCTGAAAGAAGTGAAGCATTTCGCACTGGACAAATCATCCTGGGCCTACTTCCTGTATGAGTATGCGGGTATTCCGGGCACGCTGCTGTGCGGCTGGATGTCGGATAAAGTCTTCCGTGGTAACCGTGGCGCGACCGGCGTGTTCTTTATGACGCTGGTAACTATTGCGACCATCGTTTACTGGATGAACCCGGCAGGCAACCCGAACGTGGATATGGCTTGTATGATCATCATCGGCTTCCTGATCTACGGTCCGGTAATGTTGATTGGTCTGCACGCGCTGGAACTGGCACCGAAAAAAGCGGCGGGAACGGCGGCTGGCTTTACCGGTCTGTTCGGTTATCTCGGCGGTTCTGTGGCCGCGAGCGCCATTGTTGGCTACACCGTTGACTTCTTCGGTTGGGACGGCGGCTTTATGGTGATGATTGGCGGTAGCGTGCTGGCGGTTATTCTGCTGGTAGTCGTCATGATTGGCGAAAAACGCCATCACGAAGAGATGGAACTGAAGCGTAACGGGGGCTAATAGATGAAAATCACATTGAAAAGTCTCAGCGTGGCGCTGATGCTCGCAGGTATGGTGGTCAGCAGTGCAGCTGTTGCCGCAGATAAAATCGTGATTGCGCATCGTGGCGCCAGCGGTTATCTGCCGGAGCATACGCTGCCAGCAAAGGCGATGGCCTATGCCCAGGGGGCTGATTATCTGGAGCAGGATTTGGTTATGACCAAGGATGACCATCTGGTCGTCCTGCATGACCACTATCTTGACCGCGTCACCGATGTTGCCGAGCGTTTTCCGGATCGTGCGCGTAAAGATGGGCGTTACTACGCCATCGACTTTACGCTGGATGAAATTAAATCGCTGAAATTTACCGAAGGCTTCGATATCGAAAATGGCAAAAAGGTCCAGACCTACCCAGGGCGCTTCCCGATGGGTAAATCTGATTTCCGCGTGCACACGTTCGAAGAAGAGATTGAGTTTGTTCAGGGATTAAATCATTCCACCGGTAAAAACATCGGTATTTACCCGGAAATGAAAGCGCCGTGGTTCCATCACCAGGAAGGGAAGGACATTGCGGCTAAAACGCTGGAAATACTGAAAAAGTACGGGTATACCGACAAGAACGACAAGGTCTATCTACAGTGTTTTGATGTTGCAGAGTTGAAGCGCATTAAAAATGAACTGGAACCGAAGATGGGGATGGCTCTCAATCTGGTACAGTTGATTGCGTACACTGACTGGAATGAAACCCAGGAGAAAAAGCCGGACGGTAGTTGGGTTAATTACAACTACGACTGGATGTTTAAACCGGGTGCCATGAAGCAGGTTGCGCAGTATGCGGACGGCATTGGGCCGGACTATCACATGCTGATTGATGAGAAGTCGAAGAAGGGCAATATCTCGTTAACTGGCATGGTGCAGGACGCACATCAGAATAAGATGGTTGTGCATCCTTATACCGTTCGCGCCGATCAACTGCCGGATTACACCACTGACGTAAACCAGCTGTATGACATTCTTTATAACAAGGCGGGCGTGGACGGGCTGTTCACCGACTTCCCCGACAAAGCAGTGAAATTCTTGAATAAAGAGTGATGGCGTAAGGCCTGTGATGCACCTCCGGTCACAGGCCTTAATGGATGAAACGTTTTAACTGCTAGATAAGGCCGTCTGCTGTCAACGTTTCCATACATGCCTGCAGGAGAAATAAAGGGCTGCCGTCCACCGGCGGCTCTTTTGCCAGTAAGGATATCTGTCGATAGAACGTCGGTTCCAGCGGGACTGAGCGTACTTTCCCACCAACCGCCTTCAGCGTTAATTCCGGTAATAACGCTATACCCAGCCCCTGACGAATAAAGCTCATCGCGGTATCCGGATGGTTAAACTCGTATTTAATGACCGGTTCAATTCCCTTCTCTTTAAATAGCGCCATGATGCTTAATTCATAGCGACCTTTGCTGATAATGAGCGGTTCTCCAACCAGTTGTTCCACTGAAATCGTTCTATTGGCCGCCAGCGGATGGCTTTCAGGAACTACAACGGTAAATTTGTCGCGATACACCGGTACGCAGTACATGCCATTTACCGGGAAATGTACAAATCCCGCATCGATATCCCCACTGCGCAGGGAATCAACGATTGCCGTGCTGTTTTCTTCATAAGGGATAATTTTGATATGCGGGTGGTGCTGCTCGAAGTGGTGGATGATACCGGGCAAAATACAGGCACAGGCGCTGGGAAAGCAGCCGATTCGCAGGGTTCTGGCCGGGTTTTGTCGCTCTTGCTCGGCAATCTCTTTCACCGCGTTGGTTTCAGACACGATCGTCCGCAGGTGTGAAACGATCCGACTCCCGGCCGGACTAAGTTGAATGTCTTTGCGGCGTTCGCGGATAAGAATATCAACCCCTAGTTCTTCCTCTAGCGCTGAAATTGCCTGGCTAACGGCGGATTGGGTCATGTACAGCCGCTTGCTGGCTTCGGTAAAACCACCGTACTCAAGTACGGCAAGCAGGGCGTGGATCTGGGTTAATGTCATTAGCTCCCTCTAATCAACAATATTAAAACGATTAATTTCTCTAATATAATGGACCTGTTTATACTTGCGGTCTACCGTAAAATCACACTTCGACGCACCTGTCCGTAGTTCAGTTGAGCTGAGCGTTGCCTGCGTGCGCCGTCTGGACAGGTTGTCGAATATGAAAGAAAAACTGTGGACGAAAGATTTTTGGGCAATAACGATAATCAGCTTTATTATATTTTTTGTTTTTTATGTCCTGCTCACGCTGTTACCGATCTATATTTCGGATCGCCTGCATGCCACTCCAGATAAGGCCGGATTATTAGTCACCTTCTTTTTGGGGGCCGCAATTGTTGTGCGCCCGTTTGCGGGACAATGGGTAGGAAAATATTCGAATAAAACAATTCTGGTGCTCTCTTCTCTGGCCTTTTTGGTGGTCACTGCGCTGTATCCTGTTTGCCACTCAATTGAATCACTGCTGTTGATTCGGGTGCTTCATGGTGTAACGTTTGGCGTTATTACCACGGTAAAAGGAACGATTTCCGCGCGGTTGATACCGGCCTCCCGACGTGGGGAGGGCATCAGTTTTTTCTCGTTAGCCATGGGACTGGCAATGGTTGTGGGGCCGTGGGTAGGGCTGAACATGGCACGCTGGGAAGCTTTTACCACTGCATTCTGGCTGTGTAGCGCGGTTGCCGTACTGGGTATTATCCTGTCATTGATTGTCGCCGTACCGCCGGTTATCCGTCATGCTGACGGCTCAAAACCGAAGCTGGGATTTGCTGCAATGTTTGATCGCGCCGCACTGCCTTTCGCGATGGTGACGTTTTTCATGACCTTTTCCTACGCGGGCGTTTCCGCTTTTCTCGCACTGTATGCGCGCGAGCTCGATCTGATGGCCGCCGCCAGTAATTTCCTGTTGTGTTACGCCATTTGCCTGATGATCTGTCGAACCTTTACCGGCAATGTTTGTGATAAAAAAGGGCCGAAATACGTGGTCTATCCGTGTTTGCTGGCCTTCACCGTCGGGCTGGTGGCGCTTGGCTATACTAACGGCAGCATTATGATGATTATTTCCGGTGGATTAATTGGCATCGGTTATGGTTCGGTCACACCCGTATTTCAGACACAAATTATTAGTTCGGTGGAACCGCATAAAATTGGTATCGCCAATTCGCTGTTTTTCAATGCGATGGATGCGGGAATGGCAATCGGCGCGTTTATCATGGGGATGATGGTCGAGGGCGTGGGATATCGGGCGATTTATCTGGTGGGTGCGCTGCTGGTGGTACTGGCCGGGGCGCTGTATATCATGCAGATGAAAAAACGCGGAGACGTGGTACTGGTCTCCGCGCATGAAGTTCACTAAACACTACAACTCTATTTCAATATCGCCTTTTGCCCGGCAACAGCACGGCAATATTTCACCGGGCTGAATGAAGGCCAGCGGTTCTGCAATCCAGTCAACCTGTCCCGCCACCAGGCGGGTACGGCAGG
>NZ_SZWU01000034.1:130806-138417 GCF_005280935.1 Citrobacter sp. wls757
GATATTCGACTTCAACATCGTGCGACTCGAGCGCGGCAAGCAGGGAAGGGTGTTCATCCTGGCACAGCAACTGCGTGCCAGAGATGCGCAGAGTCACGCGGCCCATCAGAGCTGGAAGTTACTCAGATCGTCAGTATCGACTTCGGCATCGATCTGGCCGACCAGATAAGAGCTGACTTCCACTTCCTGCGGCGCAACCTGGACGTTGTCAGACACCAGCCAGGTATTGATCCAAGGGATCGGGTTAGAACGTGTCTGGAATGGCAGATCGAGCCCAACAGCCTGCATACGGATGTTGGTGATGTACTCAACGTACTGGCACAGAATGTCTTTGTTCAGACCAATCATTGAGCCATCACGGAACAGATAGTCCGCCCACTCTTTTTCCTGCAGCGCGGCCTGTACGAACAGGTCGTAGCACTCTTGTTTGCACTCTTCGGCAATTTCCGCCATCTCCGGATCGTCCACGCCGCTGCGCAGCAGGTTCAGCATATGCTGAGTACCGGTCAGGTGCAGGGCTTCGTCGCGGGCGATCAGACGAATAATTTTCGCGTTGCCTTCCATCAGTTCACGTTCGGCGAAGGCGAAAGAGCAGGCGAAGCTGACATAAAAGCGGATCGCTTCCAGCGCGTTCACGCTCATCAGGCACAGATACAGCTTCTTCTTCAGCTCACGCAGGTTTACGACAACCGTTTTACCATTAACGGTATGCGTACCTTCACCGAGCAAATGCCAGTAGCTGGTCATCTCGATCAATTCGTCGTAGTAGCTGGAGATGCCTTCCGCGCGTTTCTGGATTTGCTCGTTGGTGACGATATCGTCAAACACCACCGCCGGATCGTTAACAATATTACGGATGATGTGGGTGTAAGAGCGGGAGTGGATCGTTTCAGAAAACGCCCACGTTTCCACCCAGGTTTCCAGTTCAGGGATCGAGATTAACGGCAGCAGCGCGACGTTAGGACTACGTCCCTGAATGGAGTCCAGCAGCGTCTGATACTTCAGGTTGCTGATGAAGATATGTTTTTCATGTTCCGGCAATGCCTGGAAGTCGATACGATCGCGAGAAACATCGACTTCTTCCGGACGCCAGAAGAAAGAGAGCTGCTTTTCGATCAGTTTTTCAAAGATGTCATATTTTTGCTGATCGTAGCGGGCGACGTTCACCGGCTGGCCGAAGAACATCGGTTCCAGAAGCTGATCATTTTTCGTCTGTGAAAAAGTGGTGTATGCCATTGATGTGAATCCTGTCTGGAATGTACTGCCGGATGCGCTTTGCTTATCCGGCCTACAATACCGCGAATTAATTTGTAGGCCGGGTAAGCGTTACGCCACCCGGCAAAAGATTAAATCTTACATGCGCCGCTTTCGCAGCCATCGTCCTGAATGGACGGTACCAGATCGTCCTGAGAGTCTTCCGCACCGTCACGGGTGTTCTGATAATACAGCGTTTTGACACCAAATTTGTAGGCGGTGAGCAGGTCTTTCAGCAACTGCTGCATCGGTACTTTTCCGGACGGGAAGCGCGACGGATCGTAGTTGGTGTTGGCGGAAATCGACTGATCGATAAATTTCTGCATGATGCCTACCAGCTGCAGATAGCCGTCGTTGTTTGGCATTTCCCACAGCAGTTCGTATGCGTCGTGCAGGTGTTCGTAGTCCGGCACGACCTGACGCAGAATCCCATCTTTCGATGCTTTGATGCTCACGTAACCGCGTGGCGGTTCAATACCGTTGGTGGCGTTGGAGATCTGCGAAGAGGTCTCGGACGGCATCAGGGCTGACAGCGTGGAGTTACGCAGGCCGTGAGTCTTGATAGATTCACGCAGCTGTTCCCAGTCCATATGCAGCGGTTCGTTAGCGATAGCATCAAGATCTTTTTTATAGGTATCAATCGGCAGAATACCTTTCGCATAGGTGGTTTCGTTAAACCATGGGCATGCGCCTTGCTCTTTTGCCAGCTCGTTAGAAGCCTTCAGCAGGTAATATTGAATCGCTTCAAAGGTTTTGTGAGTCAGGTTATTGGCGCTGCCGTCAGAGTAGCGTTTACCGTTTTTCGCCAGCCAGTAAGCGTAGTTGATCACGCCAATACCCAGCGTACGACGACCCATCGCACCGCGTTTGGCGGCCGGAATCGGATAATCCTGGTAATCGAGCAGCGCATCCAGCGCACGTACCGCCAGTACAGCCAGCTCTTCCAGTTCGTCCAGACTTTCGATAGCGCCCAGGTTAAATGCGGACAGCGTACACAGTGCAATTTCGCCGTTTTCATCGTTAACGTCGGTCAGCGGTTTGGTCGGCAGGGCAATTTCCAGGCACAGGTTGGACTGGCGTACCGGCGCGACAACCGGATCAAACGGGCTATGGGTGTTGCAGTGGTCAACGTTCTGAATGTAGATACGACCGGTCGAGGCACGTTCCTGCATCATCAGTGAGAACAGCTCAACTGCTTTCACGCGCTGTTTGCGGATGCTGTCGTCGTTTTCATATTGGGTGTACAGACGCTCGAACTCATCCTGATCGGCGAAGAACGCGTCATACAGACCCGGGACGTCGGACGGGCTAAACAGGGTGATGTCGCCGCCTTTCAGCAGACGGGTGTACATCAGCTTGTTGATCTGTACGCCATAGTCCATGTGACGAACGCGGTTGCCTTCGACGCCACGGTTGTTTTTCAGGACCAGCAGGCTTTCAACTTCCAGGTGCCACATTGGGTAGAACAGCGTGGCTGCACCACCGCGTACGCCACCCTGAGAGCAGGATTTCACCGCAGTCTGGAAATGCTTGTAGAACGGAATACAGCCGGTGTGGAACGCTTCACCGCCGCGAATCGGGCTACCCAGCGCACGGATGCGACCAGCGTTAATGCCGATACCGGCACGCTGAGAAACGTATTTCACAATTGCGCTGGAGGTTGCGTTGATGGAGTCCAGGCTGTCGCCGCACTCGATTAGTACGCAGGAGCTGAACTGACGCGTTGGGGTACGCACGCCGGACATAATTGGCGTCGGCAGCGAGATTTTGAACGTAGAAACGGCGTCGTAAAAACGTTTTACATATTGCAGACGTGTTTCACGCGGATAGTTAGAGAACAGGCAAGCCGCTACCAGAATGTAGAGGAACTGTGCGCTTTCATAGATCTCACCGGTAACACGGTTTTGCACCAGATATTTACCTTCCAACTGCTTCACCGCAGCGTAGGAGAAGGTCATATCACGGTCGTGTACGATGAACGAGTCCATCTGCTTGAACTCTTCTTCCGTGTAGTCTTCCAGCAGATGATTGTCGTATTTGCCCATTTCAACCATTTTCACGACATGGTCGAACAGCTTTGGCGGTTCAAACTCACCGTACGCTTTTTTACGCAGATGGAAAATCGCCAGACGGGCAGCCAGATATTGATAATCCGGCGCTTCGCGGGAGATCAGGTCGGCGGCTGCTTTGATGATTGTTTCATGGATGTCGGAGGTCTTGATTCCGTCATAAAACTGAATGTGGGAGCGCAGCTCGACCTGAGAAATCGATACGTTATTCAGTCCTTCTGCCGCCCAATCCAGAACTCGGTGGATTTTGTCGAGATTGATGCGCTCTGTACTACCATCACGCTTTGTCACCAGCAGACTCTGATTCATGTGGTTTTTTACCTGTCCGTGAAAGAAAAAATATCCCCCATATTATCCACAGAGTCATGTTGTGACTAAGTCTGTGGATAAATACTATATGTAGGGGTTGTTTGATAAAATAGACGCTATATGGTGAGTATTCTAGTAGGGATTCTTTTCAGCACAAGAGTTGATTTTGAGGTTAAATTGAGGTTGCAAAAGGGTGATAATCGCTAAGTGCGCGTCTTATAAGGCCTGGCGGGGATGTCAATAATTGAGAAAAAAAATAGAAAATTTGATCGAGTGCTGATTTCTTCATCTAAGGCAAGGAAAGTTCTTATGATCTGGCACAGGATTTGTAGGCCTGATAAGCGAAACGTCATCAGGCATGGTTCCAGTAAGCATGCCGGATAGCGGCGTTGCACGCTTTATCCGGCCTACAGGAGCGGTTAATCAACCTTGGCGGTGGTATGTACCATATAGTTCACATCAACGCCCGGGCCAAGTTTGAAGGTGTTGGTGATGGGGTTGTAATGCAGGCCGGTCATATGACGCTCTTTCAGTACGGTCTGGTCAACCCACTCTAATAATTCAGCAGGCTTAATAAACTTTTTCACATTGTGCGTGCCTTTCGGCACCATGCGCAGAATATATTCCGCTCCGACCACCGCCATCAGCCAGGATTTGCCGTTGCGGTTAAGCGTGGAGAAAAATACTTCGCCACCCGGTTTGACCAGCCTGGCGCAAGCTCTGACCACTGACTGTGGGTCTGGCACGTGCTCCAGCATTTCCATGCAGGTGACAACGTCATACTGATGTGCATGCTTTTCCGCATGCTCTTCGACGGTTTCTTGTACGTACTCTACCTGGATACCGCTTTCCAGTGCATGCAGTTTTGCTACCTGCAGCGGTTCAAAACCCATGTCCAGTCCGGTGACGTTGGCACCTTCGCGCGCCATACTCTCCGCCAGAATACCGCCGCCGCATCCGACGTCGAGTACCTTTTTACCAAACAGGCCGCCTGAGCGCTCAGTAATATAGCCCAGACGTAGTGGGTTAATGCGGTGCAGCGGCTTAAATTCACCCTCAAGATCCCACCAGCGTGACGCGACTGCTTCAAACTTGGCAATTTCTTCATGGTCAACGTTGTGAGCTACCGGAGGTTTTTCGGCATTCATTGGGGCTTCTACTCCTAAATTTGCGATGCAAATGAGTATATCAGCCTGACGGGATGAATAAAGCCTCTGTCTGGGGGAATCCATTTACCTGAATCTGCACGGATGTGTTATAATTTGCGACCTTTGAATCCGGGATACAGTAGAGGGATAGCGGTTAGATGAGCGACCTTGCGAGAGAAATTACACCGGTCAACATTGAGGAAGAGCTGAAGAGCTCCTATCTGGATTATGCGATGTCGGTCATTGTTGGCCGTGCGCTGCCGGACGTCCGAGATGGCCTGAAACCGGTTCACCGTCGCGTACTTTACGCCATGAACGTATTGGGCAACGACTGGAATAAAGCCTATAAAAAATCTGCCCGTGTCGTTGGTGACGTAATCGGTAAATACCACCCTCATGGTGATACCGCCGTTTACGACACCATTGTTCGTATGGCGCAGCCATTCTCCTTGCGCTATATGCTGGTAGATGGTCAGGGTAACTTTGGTTCTGTCGATGGCGACTCCGCAGCGGCGATGCGTTATACGGAAATCCGTATGTCGAAAATCGCCCATGAGCTGATGGCTGATCTGGAAAAAGAAACGGTTGATTTCGTCGACAACTATGACGGCACCGAACAAATTCCTGACGTCATGCCGACCAAAATTCCTAACCTGCTGGTGAACGGTTCGTCCGGTATCGCGGTAGGTATGGCGACCAACATTCCGCCGCACAACCTGACCGAAGTGATCAACGGCTGTCTGGCATATATTGACGATGAAGACATCAGCATTGAAGGGCTGATGGAACATATTCCGGGTCCGGACTTCCCGACTGCCGCGATCATCAACGGTCGTCGTGGTATCGAAGAAGCCTACCGTACCGGTCGTGGCAAAGTGTACATTCGCGCACGCGCGGAAGTCGAAGCGGATGCCAAAACGGGTCGCGAAACCATCATCGTTCACGAAATTCCGTATCAGGTAAACAAAGCGCGCCTGATTGAGAAAATCGCCGAGCTGGTAAAAGACAAACGCGTTGAAGGCATCAGCGCGCTGCGTGACGAGTCTGACAAAGACGGTATGCGCATCGTGATTGAAGTGAAACGTGATGCGGTCGGGGAAGTGGTTCTGAACAACCTCTATTCCCAGACCCAACTGCAGGTTTCCTTCGGTATCAACATGGTTGCATTGCACCATGGCCAGCCGAAGATCATGAACCTGAAAGATATTATTGCCGCGTTCGTACGTCACCGCCGTGAAGTCGTAACCCGTCGTACTATCTTTGAACTGCGTAAAGCCCGCGACCGTGCGCACATCCTTGAAGCGCTGGCGATTGCGCTGGCGAACATCGATCCGATCATCGAACTGATCCGCCGCGCGCCGACCCCGGCTGAAGCGAAAGCTGCGCTGGTTGCGCGTTCGTGGGAACTGGGCAACGTTTCCGCCATGCTGGAACGTGCCGGTGATGACGCCGCGCGTCCTGAATGGCTGGAGCCGGAATTTGGCGTGCGTGACGGTCAGTACTATCTGACTGAACAGCAGGCCCAGGCTATTCTGGATCTGCGTTTGCAGAAACTGACCGGCCTTGAGCACGAAAAACTGCTCGACGAATACAAAGAGCTGCTGGAACAGATCGCTGAACTGCTGCACATTCTGGGCAGCGCCGATCGTCTGATGGAAGTTATCCGTGAAGAGATGGAGCTGATTCGTGAACAGTTCGGTGACGCTCGTCGTACCGAAATCACCGCGAACAGCGCTGACATCAACATCGAAGATCTGATTAGCCAGGAAGATGTTGTCGTAACCTTGTCTCATCAGGGCTACGTGAAATATCAGCCGTTAACCGATTACGAAGCGCAGCGTCGTGGCGGTAAAGGTAAATCAGCAGCACGTATTAAAGAAGAAGACTTTATTGACCGCCTGCTGGTGGCCAACACCCATGACACGATCCTCTGCTTCTCCAGCCGTGGTCGTTTGTACTGGATGAAGGTCTATCAGTTGCCGGAAGCAAGCCGTGGCGCGCGTGGACGTCCAATCGTCAACCTGTTGCCGCTGGAAGCTAACGAACGTATTACCGCAATTCTGCCAGTACGTGAGTACGAAGAGGGCGTGAACGTCTTCATGGCAACCGCCAGCGGTACCGTGAAGAAAACGGCGCTGACCGAGTTCAGCCGTCCGCGTTCTGCCGGTATTATTGCGGTTAACCTGAACGAAGGCGACGAACTGATTGGTGTAGATCTGACATCCGGCAGTGACGAAGTCATGTTGTTCTCTGCGGCAGGTAAAGTGGTGCGCTTTAAAGAAGATGCTGTCCGTGCAATGGGTCGTACCGCGACGGGTGTACGCGGTATCAAGCTGGCGGAAAAAGATAGCGTGGTATCGCTGATCGTTCCGCGCGGTGAAGGTGCGATCCTGACCGTTACTCAGAACGGTTACGGTAAACGTACGGCGGCGGAAGAGTATCCGACCAAGTCTCGTGCGACCCAGGGCGTTATCTCCATCAAGGTTACCGAGCGCAACGGTTCCGTTGTTGGCGCAGTGCAGGTTGAAGATACCGACCAGATCATGATGATCACCGACGCAGGTACGCTGGTACGTACTCGCGTGTCGGAAATCAGCGTGGTAGGGCGTAATACCCAGGGCGTTATCCTTATCCGTACTGCGGAAGACGAAAACGTCGTGGGTCTGCAACGCGTTGCTGAACCGGTTGATGATGAAGAACTCGATTCCATCGACGGAAGTGCAGCTGAAGGTGACGAGGATATCGCACCTGAAGCGGAAAGCGATGACGATGCAGCAGCGGATGACGCTGACGAGTAATTAAGACGCTATAAAAAGGGCCGGAGAAATCCG
>NZ_SZWU01000034.1:138455-149142 GCF_005280935.1 Citrobacter sp. wls757
GGCATTGCGACAAAAGACATTTACCGCTACCTTAACCACACTCTATTAATGCCCTGAGGCGGAGCTTCGCCCCTTTGAAATACCTTGCTTCCGTTCATTCAACCCTAAAAGTTTCACGCTACCTGTTCAGAGCGTTGGCGCTCGTTATCTGGTGTCTGATTGCGTTCGCCTCCGTGTTCTACATTGTGAATGCGCTGCATCAGCGAGAGTCTGAGATCCATCAGGAGCTTAATCTCAGCTCCGATCAGGCCC
Source organism: Citrobacter sp. wls757 (assembly GCF_005280935.1). NCBI lineage: Bacteria > Pseudomonadati > Pseudomonadota > Gammaproteobacteria > Enterobacterales > Enterobacteriaceae > Citrobacter > Citrobacter sp. wls757. Next base: position 138,708 of record NZ_SZWU01000034.1, read on the forward strand.
AGCGCTACATTCAGCGCACATCTGATGTCATTAAAGAACTGAAATATATTGCCGAGAATCGCTTAACGGCAGAAAACGGCGTGATGTCGCTGCGGGCGCGAGATGATAAAACCGTCGTGCCAAATTTTGAGCCGTTGTTTGCCGACTCCGACTGTTCTGTCATGGGCAACGCCTGGCGAGGTTCTCTGGAATCACTGGCATGGTTTATGCGCTACTGGCGCGACAACTTTTCCGCCGCCTATGATTTAAATCGAGTGTTCCTGATTGGCAGCGACAACCTCTGTATGGCCAATTTCGGCTTGCGTGATATGCCTGTCGAACGTGACGAGGCCCTGAAGGCGTTGCATGAGCGCATTATTAAGTATCGCAATGCTACGCAAGATGAAAACGGCAACAATTTGTTCTGGATCAGCCAGGGGCCGCGTCCGGGAGTAGGGTATTTCTATGCGCTGACGCCGGTTTACCTCGCCAATCGCCTCCAGGCGCTGTTGGGCGTAGAGCAGCCTATTCGTATGGAGAATTTCTTCACGCCGGGCAGTTTACCGATGGGCGTGACCATCCTCGACGAAAATGGGCATGCGCTGATTTCGCTCACTGGCCCTGAAGGGAATATTAAGGCTGAGCCCCACTGGATGCAGGAACGCTCCTGGTTTGGTTACACGCCGGGTTTCCGCGAGCTGGTATTGAAGAAGAATCTGCCTCCGTCCTCCCTGAGCATCGTTTATTCCGTTCCGGTCGATCTGGTGCTGGAGCGGATCCGCATGATGATCCTGAACGCTATCTTGTTGAACGTGCTGGTTGGCGCGGCATTGTTTATGCTCACGCGCATGTATGAACGGCGCATTTTTATTCCAGCGGAAAGCGATGCTCAGCGGCTGGAAGAACATGAGCAGTTTAACCGTAAAATCGTAGCTTCTGCGCCGGTGGGTATTTGTATTCTGCGCACGATGGATGGGATTAACATCCTGAGTAACGAACTGGCGCACACCTATCTGAACATGCTGACGCATGAAGACCGTCAGCGGTTAACGCAAATTATTTGCGGCCAACAGGTCAATTTTGTTGATGTACTGACCAGCAACAATACCAATCTGCAAATCAGCTTTGTGCACTCGCGCTATCGCAATGAAAACGTGGCAATTTGTGTCCTGGTTGATGTCAGTGCGCGCGTTAAAATGGAAGAGTCGTTGCAGGAGATGGCGCAGGCGGCGGAACAGGCTAGTCAGTCCAAATCGATGTTCCTTGCGACGGTGAGCCATGAGCTACGTACACCGTTGTATGGCATTATCGGAAACCTTGATTTGTTGCAAACCAAAGAGTTACCGAGTGGGGTGGATCGTCTGGTAACGGCGATGAATAACTCTTCCAGCCTGCTGCTGAAAATTATCAGCGATATTCTCGACTTCTCAAAAATTGAATCTGAACAGCTGAAGATTGAGCCGCGAGAGTTTTCACCGCGTGAAGTCATGAACCATATTACGGCTAACTATTTGCCGCTGGTGGTCCGCAAGCAGTTGGGGTTGTACTGCTTTATCGACCCGGATGTGCCCGTGGCGCTGAATGGCGATCCGATGCGTTTACAACAGGTGATTTCTAATCTGCTGAGTAACGCAATCAAGTTTACCGATACCGGTTGTATTGTGCTGCACGTGCAGTGCAGCGGCGACTACCTGAGCATTCGAGTGCGTGATACCGGTGTAGGGATCCCTGCCAAAGAGGTGGTTCGGTTGTTCGATCCTTTCTTCCAGGTGGGGACTGGCGTACAGCGTAATTTCCAGGGAACGGGACTCGGTTTGGCGATTTGTGAAAAACTGATCAGCATGATGGATGGGGATATTTCCGTCGATTCCGAGCCGGGAATGGGGAGTCGGTTTACGCTGCGTATTCCGCTTTATGGCGCACAGTATCCGCTGAAAAAGGGGGTAGAAGGATTGGCTGGCACGCGTTGCTGGCTGGCAGTACGCAATGCGTCACTGTACCAATTTCTCGAATCCAGCCTGACGCGTAACGGGATGACGGTGCTGCGATATGAGGGACAACAGCCCGATGCGGATGACCTGCTGGTGGCTGACGATGTGCTGGAACAGGCCTGGCAAGGACGGGCAGCGGTAATTTTCTGCCGCCGCCATATTGGCATTCCGCTGGAAAGAGAGCCTGGAGAATGGGTACACAGCGTGGCGTCACCGCACGAGCTGCCTGCGCTGTTGGCGCATATCTATAGCGTAGAGCTGGGGAGTGAAGATCTCTCCACGGCGCTGCCAGCCCCGGATAAAGCAGGTGCGACGAACGATGACATGATGATCCTGGTTGTTGACGATCACCCTATCAACCGGCGCTTACTGGCCGATCAGCTGGGATCGTTGGGATATCAGTGTAAAACGGCGAATGATGGTGTGGATGCGCTCAATGTACTCAGCAAAAACCATATCGATATCGTGCTGAGTGACGTCAACATGCCAAACATGGATGGTTATCGCCTGACGCAGCGTATCCGCCAGCTAGGGTTGACGCTGCCTGTTGTGGGGGTAACGGCAAACGCGCTTGCCGAAGAGAAGCAGCGTTGTCTGGAATCAGGTATGGATAGCTGTCTGTCCAAGCCGGTGACCTTAGACGTATTGAAGCAAACGCTGGCGGTCTATGCGGAAAGAGTGAGAAAAACGCGGGGATAGGGGATAAAAGCGCCGGATGGCGGCGTTAGTCTTACCTGGCCTACGAAACGTGCACGATGCTGTGTGTTCGTAGGCCTGATAAACGCAGCGCCATCAGGCATTTTGACGTGATAAAGAATTATTCTTTGTCTGACGGACTCAGCGTCACGGAGGAGAGGTAATTCAGCAGTGCGATATCGTTTTCCACACCGAGCTTCATCATTGCCGATTTTTTCTGGCTACTGATGGTTTTAATGCTGCGGTTGAGCTTTTTGGCGATCTCAGTAACCAGGAAACCTTCGGCAAACAAGCGCAGAACTTCACTCTCTTTCGGTGACAGACGTTTGTCGCCATAGCCGCTGGCGCTGATTTTCTCCAGCAGACGAGACACGCTTTCCGGGGTAAATTTCTTACCTTTCTGCAGCGCGGCCAGCGCTTTTGGCAGGTCGGTTGGCGCGCCTTGCTTCAGTACGATCCCTTCGATATCGAGATCCAGTACCGCGCTCAGGATAGCCGGATTGTTGTTCATGGTCAGAACGATAATCGACAGGCTCGGGAAATGACGCTTGATATATTTAATTAACGTGATCCCATCACCGTATTTATCTCCCGGCATGGAGAGGTCGGTAATCAACACATGCGCATCCAACTTAGGCAAATTGTTGATCAGTGCAGTGGAGTCTTCAAATTCGCCGACAACATTTACCCACTCGATTTGCTCAAGTGATTTACGAATACCGAACAGTACAATCGGGTGGTCATCGGCAATAATTACGTTCATAGTGTTCATGTATTGGGCTACCTTGCTACAGCAAGCTCTTGACGTAAACGTCAATGTCGCTGATGTATTTTTCTATACCTGGAGCATCTTTCTCTTGAATAAGATGTTCCAGCGCTTCACATAACTGCTTGCCGGGTACCAGATTAAGCATGGCAAACACGCCTTTCAGGCGATGGGCCGTTTGGGCTAATGCAGCGAAATCGCTGATAGCCGCCTCAGTATACAACCTCTTAACATCATCCGGTACTGTGTCTACAAAGAGTGCGTAGTAACCACTGGCATGAAGTTCGGCGTTTTCATCTCCGCCGAGGGGGAGTTCCTGGAACTCTTCTTGTGCCAGCTGCTCTTCAATCAGCTCAAGGACAGCTTCCTGCATAGCATTGCTCATATTAAAGTTGACGCGCAGCTGACCGGGGCCAATTTTCCGTACGCCAGACTCATCATCGCTCAAAAGCAAGCCCGAGGCAGTAAGATTAGACGGATTATCCGTTAAAAAGAGATCATATTCTTGACTATTCAACCGTTCATCAGGCGTGATGCAGGTTGCCCCCCAGTTTTCCAGCTGACGTAATACAATGCTCCGTACGTCATTTGAGGTGACATCAACCATTACGCAGACGTCATCCAACAGGCGCTCTTCACTATCAGCATGTTGATCGTGCAGCGGCATTTTAACATGGACGATGTAACGTGTTCCAAGTTCTTCCCGTGCTTTAATATTCAGGTGTCCGCCAAGCTTGCGGGCTAACTGATCGCACAGCCAGAACGTCAGCGGGTTGGCTTTGCCATACCGATCGCCCTGCGTGTCATTAATGAATGGGAAATGGAGATTATCAACTTCATTTAATGTGACGCCTTCCCCGGTATCCAGAATGCGGAAGGTCAGGCGTTCGGCCTCTGACTCATCCTGGTCGACTTCCAGCGTGATTTTACCAATCTGCGTGGTGGTTACCGCATATTGGATCAACAGCAGCAAAATACGGCGCAAGGCATCGCGATCGCCACGGCGTTCGTCATGGGCGCTTAAGTGATTTTTAATCAGCAGTTGCAGCCCTTTACGCTTAATGGCCGGCAGAACCTCCGGAACCACGTCGTCAATTAATGCCTGCACGGAAAACAGTGTGGATTCACCTTTCCAGGCATCGTTCTCCAGCAGGTTGGCTAGCTGGATTTCGTCCACCATGCGCACCAGAACGTCGGCCTGATTGGCCAGTTTCTGGCTGTCTGGTGTATTGAGCGCGGCGGCATTCGCAGCCAGCGTTTTCGCGGGGTCTTTCAGCGCGCTGCCAATATTCTGCATAAAGGCCGCGCGGGCCTGCTGGTTTTTCTCATACAGCCGCTGTGCTTGTTTCAGTTTCTTATTGACCAGCACCTCGCGGTCCTGGTCACGAATGATAAAGATCTGCGTTCTCGGGGAGATCTGGCTGCGAAACAGTCTGATTTCATACAGTTCATTATTGATGGTGGCCTGAATCACTCCCTGATGCTGCTCTGCCATATTGGTAATGTTTTGCAGATTTAAATGCGGCAGCAGGTGGTCGGCAATTTTATTGCTGATAACTGTGCGGTTTGCTTCCTGATCGTGTACCAGTAATCCCAGCGGCAGAAGGGAAACAATCTCTTCATTGATTGCGCGCAGAACACGCAGCTCATTATTTGCCGCAAGGTTTGGCGCCACTTCAGTCGAACGGGCAGGGAGGTGGCGAAAGGTGGTATAACCAAACAGCGCCAGGGCCAGCAATGCGATGTTCAATAACAGCGGCAGCAGAATGTTTTGCAGCGTATCCAGCAGCAAGGAGCCAAATGGAACTTGCCATACCAGTCGCATATCCGTTGAATTCAGCGCTGAAGAGATTTCAATCTTGCCATTGTTGAAGCTGATACTGACGCTGTCTGGTGACTCTTTTTCAGTAATATGCTCGGTTGTTGAGGTGGCATCAGGTTCCAGATGGAAACTGTCCAACGGCATCCCAGGAGGGATCAGGTCATTAATGGGAAGGTCAAAGGCGACAACGGTGGCCAAATGCCCCGGTTGATTAAAGGTCGTGCGTAGCGTGAAGTAATGTCCGTTCTGCCAGACCTGGCGGCGCAAAGAAGAGAAGCTTTCACGCTCATCCAGCGCATTAGCCTGTTGCAGCATTTCAGCGCGTCGGGAATCGACAATATTCCCAATCGTCGATTCTTTAAAACCGGAGGTAAGATCTTTCAGTGGTAACGTCGAGATGAGGATCAGGCTGTTATCCTGACCATTCAGGTAATACATTGACCACGGGACATTCTCCGCGCCCCACAGCGTATCCAGATACGTTGAAATGCGCTGGGTCATTTCCAGTGTAGAACTGTCATGCGAGCCGAAAATCAGCGCTTCAGTCTTTCTGCGGGGTTTCTCAAGATAATAGATATCTTGTTTCAGACGCGTTTCCTGTAGCCCATCTGCGCCTGGTGAACTGGTTGTAGCGGCAATATTGTCATAGATTTGCCAGGTCACGTATCGCCAGGTATCGACCCTTTTATGAATGGCATGGGTAATATCGACAATCTGATAACTCTTATCCTTTAGCCAGGTGTTGACGGCGCTCTGGACCATAACACCCATCATCACCAACAGCACAACGATCAGTAATAAGAAGAAACGGGTAATACTTCCTGGTAACAGGGAGAATCGGGTGGAAACCGTTGTGTCAGACTGACTCATTCGTGTTTATGACCTGTTAAACGACGCGAAAGATGAAAGGGCAGTATAAAGGGTAATGTATGAATTACCACACTTACACCGCGCCGCCTGGCCTGCATTCTTTGCGCCTGATTTTGTTGCAGTCATGGCGGTGCAAAGGTGTACAGTGGATAAAGGTGGGTACAAATATTCGTACGGAATGTATACATTTAGCATTAAATAACAAGAAATTATTTATCAAACTTATATCTGATCGTGACGCCCGAGATAGTTAATAGTCGTTATAGTTTTTCATCGGTAGCACAGAAAGGTAAGTTTTGTGTAAAGAAGGGTAAAAAAAAACCGAACGCTGAGCATTCGGCTGAAATAGGGGTAAACAGACATTCATAAATGAATGACGGTAATAAATAAAGTTAATGATGATAGCGGGTCTATTTTAGTTGCGAGTGAAGATTTTGTTTTGTCATTCAGTGCTATAAGATATTTTTGTGCAATGCATTGATTTTAAAGAGAATTGAAATGATTCTTGATTATTTGTGCTTATTTCGACTGTTTTTTGATTTTAAAAAAGTTCCCTTGCATTAACATTTAGAAACATCTATACCGATAAATGAAACACCTTAAAAGTTTTAGTATCATATTCGTGTTGGATTATTCTGTGTTTTTGCGGAGAATGAAGTTGCCGACTGGTTAATGACCTTAATCAGTATGCAGTGGCATAAAAAAGCAATAAAGGCATATAACAGAGGGTTAATAACATGAAAGTTAAAGTACTGTCCCTCCTGGTACCAGCACTGCTGGTAGCAGGCGCAGCGAATGCGGCTGAAATTTATAACAAAGACGGCAACAAATTAGATCTGTACGGTAAAGTCGACGGTCTGCACTATTTCTCCGACAACAAAGGTGATGATGGTGACAAGACTTACATGCGTATCGGCTTCAAAGGCGAAACTCAGGTTAACGACCAACTGACCGGTTACGGCCAGTGGGAATACCAGATTCAGGGTAATGCGGCTGAAAGTGAAAACAACGCCTGGACGCGTGTGGCGTTTGCGGGTCTGAAATTCGCTGACGTAGGTTCTTTCGACTACGGTCGTAACTACGGCGTAGTTTACGACGTAACGTCCTGGACCGACGTCCTGCCAGAATTCGGCGGCGATACTTACGGTGCTGACAACTTCATGCAGCAGCGTGGTAACGGCTTCGCGACCTACCGTAACACCGACTTCTTCGGTTTGGTTGATGGCCTGAACTTTGCCATTCAGTATCAGGGTAAAAACGGTAGCGTAAGCGGCGAAGACGAGAACGGCAGAACGTTCACTGGCGTGACCAACAACGGTCGTGACGCGCTGCGTCAAAACGGCGACGGCGTTGGCGGATCTATCACTTATGATATCGGTGAAGGCTTCGCACTGGGTACTGCTGTCACCAGCTCCAAACGTACTGACGAGCAGAACCGTTTGAACTTCGGTACTGGCGACCGTGCTGAAACCTACACTGGTGGTCTGAAATACGACGCGAACAACGTGTACCTGGCAGCACAGTACACCCAGACCTACAACGCAACGCGTGCGGGCTCCCTGGGCTGGGCTAACAAAGCACAGAACTTCGAAGCCGTTGCTCAGTACCAGTTCGACTTCGGTCTGCGTCCGTCCGTGGCTTACCTGCAGTCCAAAGGTAAAGACCTGGGCCGCGGCTATGGCGACGAAGATATCCTGAAATATGTTGATGTTGGCGCGACCTACTACTTCAACAAAAACATGTCCACCTATGTTGATTACAAAATCAACCTGCTGGATGACAACCAGTTCACTCGTGATGCTGGCATCAGCACCGATGACATCGTAGCACTGGGTCTGGTTTACCAGTTCTAATCTACATTATGTCTATCAAAGGCCCTGCGGGGCCTTTTTTAATGCCGTTTTTTCGCCGTACAAACAACGATTTTTGGTGTACTCTTGCGCCCGTTCGCATGAGGATAATTACGTATGGAAATGAATTTTTATCGCGCAGCACTGCTGGCTGTGACGATCTTTTTTGTCGGGTGCGATGAGGCCCCGAAACCTGCTCAGACCACAATTCCTGCCACGGTTCTGGAAGGTAAAACGATGGGCACTTTCTGGCGGGTCAGTGTGGTAGGCGTAGATGCCAAACGCGCCAGGGAACTGCAGGCCAAGATCCAGACTCAGCTTGATGCCGATGATCAACTGCTCTCCACCTATAAAAACGATTCTGCGTTAATGCGCTTTAACCTGTCGAAAAGCCTGTCGCCGTGGCCGGTTAACGACGCCATGGCGGATATCGTGACTTCGGCGCTACGCATTGGTGCAAAAACCGATGGGGCCATGGATATCACCGTGGGGCCGTTAGTCAACCTGTGGGGCTTTGGCCCGGATCAGCAGCCGTTGCATATTCCCACCCAAGCGCAAATTGACGCTGCAAAAGCGCAAACCGGGCTTTCTCATCTGAAAGTTGTGAATGAAGCGCATCAGAACTACCTGCAAAAAGACTTGCCGGATCTGTATGTTGATCTCTCGACCGTTGGTGAAGGGTATGCCGCCGATCATCTGGCTCGATTGATGGAGCAAGAGGGGATCTCCCGTTATCTGGTTTCCGTTGGTGGTGCGCTGAACAGCAGGGGAATGAATGCTGAAGGGCATCCGTGGCGAGTGGCAATCCAGAAACCCACCGATCGTGAAAACGCGGTGCAGGCGATTGTCGACATTAACGGGCACGGCATTAGCACCTCCGGCAGCTACCGGAATTATTATGAGCTGGACGGTAAGCGCCTTTCCCATGTTATCGATCCACAAACCGGTCGCCCGATCGAACATAATCTGGTGTCCGTAACGGTGATTGCGCCAACGGCGCTGGAAGCCGATGGCTGGGATACCGGATTGATGGTGCTCGGCCCGGAAAAGGCCAAAGAAGTCGTGCGTCGTGAAGGGCTGGCGGTCTATATGATTGTGAAAGAGGGTGAGGGGTTTAAAACCTGGATGTCGCCGCAGTTTAATAGCTTTCTGGTCAGCGAAAAAAATTAAAAAGCAAGATTGCGGGTTTTTATGCCCGACGATGGGGACACACTGAGGCTAAGCGCTATGCTTAACAAAGGAGTCCGAAATGAAAAATCGTTTACGCATCACTGACGATGACCGTTGGCAGTCCGTTGTGGATCGCGACGTTAACGCCGACGGTCAGTTTGTTTTTGCCGTCCAGACCACCGGTGTTTTCTGCCGTCCGTCCTGTCGGGCAAAACATGCGCTGCGCAAAAATGTCCGTTTTTTCGCCGATGCCCAGCAGGCACAGGATGCCGGGTTTCGCCCCTGTAAGCGCTGCCAGCCGGATAAAGACAGCGCGCAACAGCATCGGCTGGATAAAATTGCCCGCGCCTGTCAGTTGTTGGAGCAAGAGTCACCTCTTACGTTGGACGAGCTGGCACAGCAGGTGGCAATGAGCCCGTATCACTTGCATCGTCTGTTCAAAGCCACGACGGGCATGACCCCGAAAGTGTGGCAACAATCATGGCGTGCTCGCCGTCTGCGCGATGCCCTGGCGAAAGGTGTTTCGGTTACAGAGGCGATTCTCAACGCCGGATTCCCCGACAGCAGCAGCTACTACCGCAAAGCCGATCAAGCATTAGGCATGACGGCAAAGCAATTTCGTAAAGGTGGCGACAACGTTTCTGTACGCTATACCCTCGCAGATTGCGCTCTGGGCCGTTGTCTGGTGGCGGAAAGCGAGCGGGGTATCTGCGCGATCTTGCTTGGCGATGATGACGCTACGTTGGTTGCGGATCTTCATGCGCTGTTTCCCGCCGCGCAGGATGTTCCTGCAGATGCCAATTTTCAGCAGCGCGTGCGTGAAGTGATCGTCGCGATCAACTCGCGTGACGCGTCGCTATCGCTACCCCTGGATATTCGGGGAACAGCCTTTCAGCAGCAGGTGTGGCAGGCGCTGTGCGCAATTCCGTGCGGTGAAACAGTGAGTTACCAACAGTTGGCCAGCGCCATCGGCAAACCGAAGGCGGTGCGCGCGGTGGCCAGTGCCTGTGGGGCCAACAAACTGGCGATTGTTATCCCGTGTCACCGGGTGATCCGTGGCGATGGCGCACTTTCGGGCTACCGATGGGGTATTGCGCGCAAGGCGCAGTTACTGCAACGGGAAACTACTGGCGAGGAAACATAATGCTCGATCTCTTTGCGGATGCTAAACCCTGGCAGGAACCGCTGGCGTCAGGTGCGGTTATTCTGCGACGTTTCGCTTTTGACTCTGCGCCCTCTTTACTGCAGGCGATAGCGGCTGTCGCCAGACAGTCGCCGTTTCGCCAGATGG
>NZ_SZWU01000034.1:149180-160390 GCF_005280935.1 Citrobacter sp. wls757
ACGCCCGGTGGCTATACAATGTCGGTGGCGATGACCAACTGCGGCCATCTGGGCTGGACGACGGATCAGCATGGCTATCTTTATTCTCCGTTTGATCCACTCACCGGCACGCACTGGCCGCCGCTGCCGGATGCGTTCGCTGATTTGTGCCAACAGGCGGCGACGGCGGCGGGCTATGCTGATTTTCAACCCGATGCCTGCCTGATTAACCGCTACACGCCAGGGGCAAAACTGTCCTTACATCAGGATAAAGACGAGCCCGACCTGCGGGCGCCGATTGTCTCTGTATCGCTGGGGCTGCCAGCCATCTTTCAATTTGGCGGCTTGCGCCGTAATGACCCTTTAAAGCGTTTACTGCTGGAACACGGCGATGTCGTGGTGTGGGGCGGTAATTCGCGGCTGTTTTATCATGGGATCCAGCCGCTTAAGACGGGCTATCATCCGTTGACCGGAGACTGTCGTTACAACCTGACGTTTCGTCTGGCGGGTAAAAAAGAATAAAAATAAGAATTATTATTGCTGTCGACGAAGAGATGTTTAAACTGCGGGCTGTTATTACTTGTCCGGGTTGTTTGCATGGAACTTTTACTTCTTGTCTGGCGGCAGTATCGCTGGCCATTTATCAGCGTGATGGCGCTCAGCCTCGCCAGCGCCGCGTTGGGGATTGGGCTGATTGCGTTTATCAACCAGCGCTTGATCGAAACGGTCGACACCACGCTGATGGTGCTACCGGAGTTTCTTGGCCTGCTGCTGTTGTTGATGGTTGTCACCCTCGGTTCTCAGCTGGCGTTGACCACGCTGGGTCACCACTTTGTCTACCGCCTGCGTAGCGAATTTATCAAACGAATTCTGGATACTCACGTCGAGCGTATTGAACAGCTTGGCAGCGCCTCGTTGCTGGCCGGTTTAACCAGTGATATCCGCAACATCACCATCGCCTTTGTTCGTCTGCCTGAGCTGGTGCAGGGGATTATCCTGACCATAGGATCGGCGGCGTATCTGGCGATGCTGTCGACCAAAATGCTACTGGTAACGGCAATCTGGATGGCAATCACCATCTGGGGCGGATTTGTGCTGGTGGCGCGGGTGTATAAACACATGGCCACCTTGCGCGAAACTGAAGACAAGTTGTACAACGATTATCAGACTGTGCTGGAAGGGCGCAAAGAGCTGACGCTTAACCGCGAGCGCGCCGAGCATATCTTTAATCAGATGTACGTCCCGGATGCCAAAGAGTATCGCCACCATATTATCCGTGCCGATACCTTCCACCTGAGCGCGGTTAACTGGTCGAACATTATGATGCTGGGTGCCATTGGCCTGGTGTTCTGGATGGCTAACAGTCTGGGATGGGCTGATACCGCCGTGGCAGCGACCTATTCTCTGACGCTGTTATTCCTGCGAACACCGTTGCTTTCTGCCGTTGGCGCGCTGCCGACGCTGCTTACCGCGCAGGTGGCGTTCAACAAGCTGAATAAATTCGCACTGGCACCTTTTAAGGCCGAATTTCCACGCCCAACCGCGTTTCCCAACTGGCAAACGCTGGAGCTGCGCAACGTGGTTTTCCACTATCAGGATAATGCGTTTTCCGTAGGGCCGGTGAATCTGACGATTCATCGCGGTGAACTGATCTTTCTGATTGGCGGTAACGGTAGCGGGAAATCTACGCTGGCGATGTTACTGACCGGTCTGTACCAGCCGCAGTCAGGCGAAATATTGCTTGATGGTAAGGCCGTTGCCGTTGAAAAACCGGAAGACTACCGCAAGCTCTTCTCCGCCGTGTTTACCGACGTCTGGCTGTTCGACAAACTGCTGGGGCCGGAAGGTAAAGAGGCTAATCCGCAGCTGGTCGCGAAGTGGCTGGAACATCTGAAGATGGGTCATAAGCTGGAGCTGAGCGATGGTCGTATCCTCAATCTGAAGCTGTCGAAAGGGCAGAAGAAACGCGTGGCGCTGCTGCTGGCCCTGGCGGAGGAGCGCGACATCATTCTGCTGGATGAGTGGGCTGCCGATCAGGATCCCCATTTCCGCCGGGAGTTCTATCAGGTGTTATTGCCATTGATGCAGGAAATGGGGAAAACCATTTTCGCTATCAGCCACGACGATCATTATTTTATTCACGCCGACCGTCTGTTGGAAATGCGCAACGGACAGTTGAGTGAACTGTTGGGCGATGAACGTGACGCCGCCTCGCGCGACGCGGTGGCTCGCACAGCCTGATCCTTCGTGCCGCCGGTTTTTTAGCCACCCGGCGGCACTGTTTATTGTTATTTACATAAATCGGCATCATGATTAATGATATTTCATATCATGGATTTATGATTAATGTCTGTAATAAACAAAAACAGCGCCAGACTGCGTGATGAAGAGCGTGCGCGCCTCATCTGGCTGCTGACCACTGATAAAGCCATTATTTCAACGCTGTTGGGCAAGCTTACCCTGGCTGAGCAATATGACGTCGGTACGTTAGCCGACGATATTGCTGAGGTAGGGGCGCTGGTGGCCCACCTGCCACCGCCTGACCTCGCCGATACCCTCGAAGCTTTGCCGTCTGAAGAGCGCCACGCCCTGTGGCGACTGGTCGAAAATGAAAAGCGCGGTAACGTCTTGCTTGAGGCGTCTGAAAACGTCTGGGACGACCTGATCGATGAGATGAGCGACCGCGAGCTGCTGGATGCGCTGCAATATCTCGATATCGATGAACAGATTTACCTGGTGCAGCATTTGCCTCGTAACCTTACCGGTCGTCTGCTGGCGACGTTACCGGCAGAGGAGAGGACGCGCGTCCGCCAGGTGCTGCACTACGAGAAAAATAGCGTCGGCGCGATCATGGAGTTCGAGGTCATCACTGTGCGTCCGGACGTGACGCTGGAAGTGGTGCAACGCTATCTGCGGCGGCTGGGGAAAATGCCGGAGAACACCGATAAACTTTTCGTGACCGATCGCAATAAAGTGCTGGTTGGCGAACTGACGCTAACCTGCATTTTACTCAATGATGTGCAGCGAAAAGTCAGCGAGGTGATGGAAGATGACCCGCTCACCTTTTCTCCTGAAGATATCGCCGAAAACGCTGCGCGTACCTTCGAACGCGACAACCTGGTCAGCGCCGCGGTGGTTGACCCTTCCGGTAAACTGATGGGCCGTTTAACCATCGATGAGATCGTCGACGTTGTCTATGAAGAAACCGACACCGATCTGCGTCGAATGGGGGGCTTAAGCGCCGAAGAGGACGTGTTTGCGCCTGTTACCAAAGCGGTAAAAACCCGCTGGGCGTGGTTGGCCGTTAACCTCTGTACCGCCTTTATCGCCTCGCGGGTGATCGACGGCTTTGAACATACGATTTCGCAACTGGTGGCGCTGGCCTCGTTGATGCCGATTGTGGCGGGTATCGGCGGCAATACCGGGAATCAAACTATCACTATGATCGTCCGCGCACTGGCGCTGCAAAATATTCAGCCGGGGAACCTGACGTTTCTCATCCTGCGCGAGATGGGCGTGGCGCTAATCAACGGCCTCGTGTGGGGCGGGATTATGGGCGGAATTACCTGGTGGCTGTACGATGATATGGCGCTCGGTGGTGTGATGACTCTGGCGATGATGCTCAATCTACTGATGGCGGCGTTGATGGGGGTTATCATTCCGATGACGATGGTGAAGCTCGGGCGCGACCCGGCGGTCGGCTCGAGCGTCATGATAACCGCTATCACTGATACTGGTGGTTTCTTTATTTTTCTCGGTCTGGCAACGCTGTTTCTGATGTAGTTGTCCGTTTGCGTCTGACGATACGCGGCAGAATGAGCATCGTCATCACCCCGGCAACCACGCCAATCGCCAGGTTGCCGGTAGAAACCGTGGCAGCGACGGTCACCAGCATCACCAGCGTTTCAGTGACGGGCAGTTTCGTCAGCGTGGCAGGCTGGATGCTGTGCCAACTGAAGGTTTTTACCGCCACAATTACCATAATACCTGCCAGCACCGACATGGGTATTTCTGCCATCACTTCGCTTAACCCTGTGACTAACAGGAGTAATACCAGTCCGGCGGCAACCGTCGAGACGCGGCTGCGTCCTTTGCCCATCTCGACGTTAACGATGGTTTGACCAATCATCGCGCACCCGGCGATGCCGCCATAAAATCCGGCCAGAATATTGGCTATCCCCAGCCCGGCACTCTCGCGATTCTTATTCGACGGCGTAACCGTCAGGTCATCCACCAGACGGGCGGTTAACAACGACTCCATCAAACCAACAAAAGCGATACTTAGCGCGCAGGGCCAGATAATCGCCAGCGTTTGCAGGTTGAGCGGAACCAACAACTGGGTGAAACCCGGCAGGCCGCCGCTCATTGAACCTTCATCACCGACGGTCGGTAACAGTTGCCCGCTGGTGACAGTGAACACGGTTAGCAGCACGATGGCGATAAGCGGTGCGGGAATTGCTTTAATAAACCGCGGAACCCACAGCACAATCAGCAGCGTCAGGACAAACAGCCCCCAGATGAGCGGGCTTTTGCCCCAGAAATGCGGGACCTGGGCAAAGAAAATCAAAATCCCCAGCGCGTTAACAAAGCCGGTCATCACGGCCGTAGGGATGAATCGCATCAGACGTGCCATTCCCAATACACCAAATAGGATCTGAATCATCCCGGCCAGCACCACTGCAGGCAGGATGTATTGCACGCCGTGTTGATGCACCATCGGACCAATCACCAGCGCGACCGATCCTGCAGCGGCGGTAACCATTGCGGGACGACCGCCTAAAAAAGACATCGCCAGGCACAGTACGACAGAGGCGATCAAACTGACTTTAGGATCAACGCCTGCGATCACGGAAAACGAGATTACTTCCGGGATCAGCGCCAGGGCGGTTACCACACCGGCCAGCGTTTCGCGAACCAGCAGACGGGGTTGGCGGAGCACGGCACGGGTCGCGTGTTCAGCGACTGCGGCAGAGGAATGTTGAGTTGCAGACATAGTTACACTCAGGTCAAAAATGGCCTGATACAGCAGACCGACAGGCATCCGTGCGGTGAATAGCAAAGCGCAGCATAGTACCCGTCAGATGGACCGGTTTCCAGAAATGATTGTCAATAACCGCATAAACTATCAACGTATTAATAACATTTTTAAAAATTAAATATAATTTATAAACTTTATTTAATTATTTTTACTTAAGTGTTACCGTTGATGCCGCTCGATTTTCACCTGCATTAAAAGCAAAAAAGCGATACTAAAAGTAAGGCATTAACATTATGAAAAAAGTGACTGCCATGCTCTTCACCATGGCCGTTGGGCTGAATGTTGTCTCGATGGCGGCAAAAGCGAAAGCGGCGGAAGAGCAGGAAACGGATGTACTGTTGATTGGCGGCGGCATCATGAGCGCCACGCTGGGAACCTATTTACAGGAGCTGGAGCCGCAATGGTCAATGACCATGGTTGAGCGACTGGATGGTGTAGCACAGGAAAGCTCAAACGGCTGGAATAACGCCGGAACCGGCCACTCCGCACTGATGGAGCTGAACTACACGCCTAAAAAGGTCGACGGTAGCATCAGCATTGAAAAGGCAGTCGAAATTAACGAAGCCTTCCAGATTTCCCGCCAGTTTTGGGCCTATCAGGTCAATAATGGCGTAATGCATGAACCACGCTCGTTTATCACCACCGTTCCGCACATGAGTTTTGTCTGGGGTGACGAGAACGTGAACTTCCTGCGTGCCCGTTACACCGCACTGCAGCAGAGCACGCTGTTCCGTGGTATGCGCTATTCCGAAGACCACGCGCAGATCAAAGAGTGGGCGCCGCTGGTCATGGAAGGTCGCGATCCGCAGCAGAAAGTCGCAGCAACGCGTACCGAGATTGGTACTGACGTGAACTACGGCGAAATCACCCGCCAACTGATTACCTCATTGCAGAAAAAGCCCAACTTTGCGCTGCAGTTGAGCACCGAAGTGCGTGGCTTTAAGCGTAATGCCGACAATAGCTGGACTGTCACAGTCGCCGATCTGAAAAATAACGAAGCGGAACACGATATCAAGGCGAAGTTTGTCTTTATCGGTGCCGGTGGCGCTGCGCTGAAGCTGTTGCAGGAAACCGACATTCCGGAAGCGAAAGGCTATGCCGGATTCCCGGTTGGCGGGCAGTTCCTGGTTGCAGAAAATCCGGATGTGGTCAATCGCCACCTGGCGAAAGTGTACGGTCAGGCCTCCGTTGGCGCGCCGCCGATGTCTGTACCGCATATCGATACCCGTATCCTTGATGGCAAGCGCGTTGTGCTGTTTGGGCCATTCGCGACATTCTCCACCAAGTTCCTGAAGAATGGTTCATTGTGGGATCTGCTCAGCTCGACCACCACCTCGAATTTTATGCCGATGGTCAACGTGGGTCTGGATAACTTCGATCTGGTGAAATATCTGGTGAGCCAGGTGATGCTCAGCGACGACGACCGTTTTGCTGCGCTGCAAGAGTACTATCCACAGGCGAAAAAAGAAGACTGGCGTTTATGGCAGGCGGGCCAGCGTGTGCAGATCATCAAAAGCGATGCGGAGAAGGGCGGCGTGCTGCGTCTGGGCACTGAAGTCGTCAGCGATAAAGAAGGCACGATTGCAGCGCTGCTTGGAGCTTCTCCGGGCGCATCAACCGCGGCACCGATCATGCTGCATCTGATGGAAAAAGTGTTTAAAGATAAAGTAGCCAGCCCCGAGTGGCAGGCGAAGCTGAAAACCATTATTCCGTCTTATGGTACTAAGCTGAACGGTAACGTTGAGGCTACGGAACAAGAGTTGCAGTACACCAGTGAGGTTCTGGGTCTGAAATATGACAAGCCGCAGGTTGCTGATGAAGCACCGAAACCACAACTGAAACCTCAGGCACAACCGCAGCCTGAACAGAAAGCCGTTGCGGATATAGCGCTGTAAAATAAAATGCCGGATGGCGCTGCTGCGCTTATCCGGCATTGTTTATGCGTCTGTAGGCCGGATAAGGCGGTACGCTGCCATCCGGCACATTCTCACTTAGCGCGCGACTGCGTCCTGAATTTTGTCTTCCGCTTTCCAGATACGGTATTTAACGTCCACGTTTTCCGGGGTATAGACCACAATCGGCAGCTTGCTGTTGTAACGCAACATGCCGTCATCACCCAGATGCGCAGTAATGAATTTCTTCTCTTTCTTTCCGTCCGGACAAGCCATCATGGTTGAAACCGGAGACGTAACTTTGTCAAAGACATAGTAGTCATATCCCCAACCTTCCAGCGTTTTGCTGTCCAGTTCTCCGCCCAGGCGGTGTTGGTTACAGTCAACTTCCAGCGTTTGTCCGATCAGCAGTTCTACTTTCAGAGTAGATTCATCTTTCTCAGGGGTAAGCTGGATAACCTGGCGCTTCATACCCTTTTCTGCCTTGGGATAAGGGGCGACTTTTTCCAGCGGCTGAGCGGCGGTATCGTTACTGGCAGCCCATGCAGAGGTGCTGGCAAAGGCGGCGAAAAGTACGGCAGGGACAATTGTCTTCATCTTATTGTTCACAGTGTTTCCTTTCTTCTGTCTTATGAACGAGTCTGTAGCAGGTTAACATATTTGGATAATCTATTAATCTGGATTTACTTATATTTAAAGTGTAATAGGTAGAGTTTCGTTGCCATGGTAGCGATATATACTAGGAATTATCCTAATATTGAGATCTTTATCTTTTTGAATAAATCGTTATATACATTGTTATATAACTCATTGAAATGTGAGCAAAAGCGCATTTTTTCCCGCCAACTCAACACTCCTTTGATCCGGCAACAGCATTTACCCCAATTGGGGTATGCACCTCTAACACATCCTGAAATATCTTACGGCTAAAAATAACTACTCATAAATAGTGCAGTTTTTTATGTCGTTCAACCCGCCGAGGGAGGGCGTCATTATGGAAGGACAATGTCATGGTTGATTTATCCCGTCGAGGTATGTTGACAGGCAGTTGGCGAAACGCCAGCGCAGGGATC
Organism: Citrobacter sp. wls757; assembly: GCF_005280935.1. NCBI lineage: Bacteria > Pseudomonadati > Pseudomonadota > Gammaproteobacteria > Enterobacterales > Enterobacteriaceae > Citrobacter > Citrobacter sp. wls757. Next base: position 157,163 of record NZ_SZWU01000034.1, read on the forward strand.
CGTCCGCCGTGGAGCAAGGAAGACTCTCACTTTCTGGCCCATTGCCTCCGTTGTGACGCCTGCATCCAGGCGTGCGAAACCGACATCCTGCAGCGAGGCCAGGGTGGTTACCCGAGCGTAAATTTCAAACACGGCGAGTGCAGCTTTTGCTATGCCTGCGCAGAAGCCTGTCCCGAATCACTTTTTCTTCCGCGCCACACCAGGGCATGGGATCTGAATTTTACGATTGGGGAAAACTGTCTCGCACATCAGTCCGTTGAATGTCACCGCTGTCAGGATAGCTGTGAGCCCATGGCAATAACCTTTCGTCCCACGCTGTCCGGCATTTATCAGCCGCAGCTCGACAATCAGGACTGTAACGGATGTGGCGCCTGTGTCGCTATCTGCCCGGTATCAGCCATTAACGCGGAGTACAACCATGGACAATAACTGGCAGGTCTGCAGCCTGGTCGTTCAGGCCAAAAGCCAGCATATCAACGATATCGCCACGCAGTTGCGTTCCTTTCCCGGTTGCGAAGTTGCACTCAGCGATGTGGAAAGTGGTCAGTTGATTGTGGTGGTGGAAGCTGAGCAAAGTGAAACGCTAATGAAAACAATTGAGTCAGTACGCAACGTTGCGGGCGTACTGGCGGTGTCGCTGGTTTATCACCAGCAGGATGAGCAAGGTGAGGAAACACCATGAAACTCAGTCGTCGTAGCTTTATGAAAGCTAACGCCGTTGCGGCCGCTGCGGCGGCTGCCGGGTTAAGCGTGCCGGGCGTTGCCCGCGCGGTAGTCGGTCAGCAAGAAGCCATTAAATGGGACAAAGCCCCGTGCCGTTTTTGCGGGACGGGCTGTGGCGTATTGGTCGGAACGCAGCAAGGGCGTGTTGTGGCATGCCAGGGCGATCCGGATGCGCCGGTTAACCGTGGGCTCAACTGCATCAAAGGTTACTTCCTGCCGAAAATCATGTACGGAAAAGACCGTTTAACGCAGCCGATGCTGCGCATGAAAGACGGCAAGTATCACAAAGAAGGCGAGTTCACCCCGATTAGCTGGGACCAGGCCTTTGACGTGATGGAAGAGAAATTCAAAACGTCGATGAAAGAGAAAGGCCCTGAGTCTATCGGTATGTTCGGCTCTGGCCAGTGGACGATTTGGGAAGGTTATGCCGCTGCCAAATTGTTTAAAGCGGGTTTCCGTTCCAATAACATCGACCCGAACGCACGTCACTGCATGGCCTCAGCGGTAGTCGGCTTTATGCGTACCTTCGGTATGGATGAACCGATGGGCTGCTATGACGATATCGAACATGCCGATGCCTTCGTCTTGTGGGGCGCGAATATGGCGGAGATGCACCCGATCCTGTGGTCGCGCATCACCAACCGTCGTCTGTCCGATCCTAACGTGAACGTCGCGGTTCTCTCCACCTTCCAGCACCGCAGCTTTGAGCTGGCGGATAACGGTATGGTCTTCACGCCGCAAACCGATCTGGTGATCCTCAACTACATCGCGAACTACATCATTCAAAACAATGCGATTAACCAGGATTTCTTTAGCAAGCACGTTAACCTGCGTAAAGGCGTGACGGACATCGGCTACGGTCTGCGTCCAACCCATCCGCTGGAAAAAGCGGCGAAAAACCCGGGATCCGATGCTTCTGAACCGATGAGCTTTGAGGATTACAAAGCCTTCGTTGCTGAGTACACGCTGGATAAAACCGCCGAAATGACCGGCGTACCGAAAGATCAACTGGAACAGCTGGCGCAACTGTATGCCGATCCGAAGAAAAAAGTCATCTCCTACTGGACGATGGGCTTTAACCAGCACACCCGCGGCGTGTGGGCCAACAACCTGGTCTATAACCTGCACTTGCTGACTGGCAAAATCTCCCAGCCAGGCTGCGGCCCGTTCTCTCTGACCGGCCAGCCTTCAGCCTGCGGCACCGCGCGTGAAGTCGGTACGTTCTCCCACCGTCTGCCTGCGGACATGGTGGTAACGAACGAAAAACACCGCGATATCTGTGAGAAGCACTGGAATATTCCGTCAGGGACCATTCCGGCAAAAGTTGGTCTGCACGCCGTGGCGCAAGACCGCGCGCTGAAAGATGGCAAGCTCAATGTCTACTGGGCGATGTGTACTAACAACATGCAGGCCGGTCCGAACATCAACGAAGAGCGTATGCCGGGCTGGCGTGATCCGCGTAACTTCATCATTGTCTCCGATCCGTACCCGACGATCAGCGCCCTGTCGGCTGACCTGATCCTGCCGACCGCAATGTGGGTAGAGAAAGAAGGCGCCTACGGGAACGCGGAACGCCGTACACAGTTCTGGCGTCAGCAAATTAAAGCGCCGGGCGAATCGAAATCGGATCTGTGGCAACTGGTGCAGTTCTCTCGTCGCTTCAAAACAGAAGAAGTATGGCCGGAAGAGCTGCTGGCACAAAAACCGGAACTGCGCGGTAAAACGCTGTATGACGTGCTGTTTGCTACGCCAGCAGTAACGAAATTCCCAGTGACTGAACTGGCTGAAGATCAACTGAACGATGAATCCCGCGAGCTGGGCTTCTATCTGCAAAAAGGCTTGTTCGAAGAGTACGCCTGGTTTGGCCGCGGTCACGGGCACGATCTTGCGCCATTTGACGATTACCACAAAGCGCGCGGTTTACGCTGGCCGGTCGTTGAGGGTAAAGAGACCCAGTGGCGCTACAGCGAAGGCAACGACCCTTACGTGAAAGCAGGTGAAAGCTACAAGTTCTACGGTAAACCGGACGGTAAAGCGGTTATCTTCGCGCTGCCATTTGAGCCTGCTGCTGAAGCGCCGGATAAAGAATATGACCTGTGGCTGTCTACCGGACGTGTGCTGGAACACTGGCATACCGGCAGTATGACGCGTCGTGTGCCTGAACTACACCGTGCATTCCCGGAAGCCGTGCTGTTTATCCACCCGCTGGATGCAAAAGCACGCGATCTGCGCCGTGGCGATAAGGTCAAAGTGATTTCCCGTCGTGGCGAAGTGATTTCGATTGTTGAAACACGCGGTCGTAACCGTCCGCCGCAGGGGCTGGTGTACATGCCGTTCTTCGATGCCGCACAACTGGTGAATAACCTGACGCTGGATGCGACGGATCCGCTCTCCAAAGAGACGGATTTCAAGAAGTGCGCCGTGAAACTGGCGAAGGTGTAACGCGTTATGTCCCGGTCAGCAAAACCCCAAAATGGCCGCCGCCGCTTTCTGCGCGATATGGTT
>NZ_SZWU01000034.1:160434-164431 GCF_005280935.1 Citrobacter sp. wls757
GGGTTGGCCGTCGTTGGCGTGGCGCTGGGGTTGCAACAACAAACCGCACGCGCAACCGGCGTGCGGTTGCGCCCGCCTGGTGCACTGAGCGAGGAGGCATTCGCCAGCGCCTGCGTACGTTGCGGTCAGTGCGTTCAGGCATGTCCCTATGACACGCTGAAGCTGGCAACGCTGGCCTCCGGGCTGGCGGCCGGTACGCCATATTTTGTCGCCCGTGATATTCCTTGCGAAATGTGTGAGGACATTCCGTGTGCCAAAGTCTGCCCGAGCGGCGCGTTGGACAGGGAAATTGAATCCATTGACGATTCGCGTATGGGGCTGGCGGTACTGCTGGATCACGAAAACTGCCTCAACTATCAGGGACTACGCTGCGACGTTTGCTATCGCGAGTGCCCGAAAATTGATGAGGCGATCACCCTGGAGCTGGACCGCAATATGCGTACCGGCAAGCATGCGCGGTTTATTCCGACCGTGCACAGCGATGCCTGTACCGGCTGTGGGAAATGCGAAAAAGTCTGCGTACTGGAACAGCCAGCAATAAAAGTGCTGCCGCTGTCGCTGGCGAAAGGGGAGTTAGGACACCATTACCGCTTCGGTTGGCTGGAGGGGAACAATGGCAAATCGTAAACGTGATGTCGGGCGTGAAGCGCAGGCAAAAAAAGGATGGTGGAAGAGTCATCGCTGGCTGCTGCTGCGTCGTTTGAGTCAGTTTCTGATACTGGCGATGTTCCTCAGCGGCCCGTGGCTTGGCGTGTGGATCCTGCATGGCAACTACAGTAGCAGCCTGTTGCTGGACGCTATCCCGTTCACCGATCCGCTGATTACTCTGCAAAGCCTGGCCAGCGGGCATCTGCCGGCAACGGTGGCGTTAACGGGAGCAGCTATCATCACGGTGCTGTATGCCCTGGCCGGTAAGCGACTGTTTTGCAGTTGGGTTTGTCCCATGAACCCGGTTACCGATTTAGCCAGTTGGTTGCGCAGAAGGTTTGACCTGAATCAGTCCGCAACCCTGCCGCGCCATATACGGTACGTCCTGCTGGTGGTTATCCTGGTCGGTTCCGCCCTGACCGGTACGCTGTTGTGGGAGTGGATAAATCCAGTCTCTCTGCTTGGACGGAGCCTGGTAATGGGATTCGGTAGCGGAGCGCTGCTGATCCTCGCGCTGTTTTTATTTGATTTACTGGTCGTTGAGCATGGCTGGTGCGGGCATCTTTGCCCACTGGGTGCGCTGTATAGCGTGGTGGGAAGCAAAGGGGCATTAACCGTTTCGGCAAAAGAACGTAACAGATGTAACCGCTGTATGGATTGTTTTCATGTTTGCCCGGAACCGCATGTGCTACGTGCGCCGGTGCTGGATGAGCAAAGTCCGGTGCAGGTAACCAGCCGCGATTGCATGGCCTGCGGTCGCTGCGTGGATGTCTGTTCTGAGGATGTTTTTACAATAACAACACGATGGAGTTCGGGAGCGAAATCATGAAAAGCCATGACCTGATTAAGACGCTGTGTCAATGGACGGCCCTGCTTGCCCTGGTCGTCAGTGGGGCCGTTTGGGCTGCAAATGGAGTGGATCTGAGCCAGTCACCGGAAGTCTCAGGAACACAGGAAGGGGCGATTCGCATGCCGAAAGAGCAAGAGCGCATGCCGCTGAACTATGTGAATCAGCCGCCGATGGTTCCGCATAGCGTTGAAGGGTATCAGGTGACGACTAACACTAACCGCTGCCTGCAATGCCACGGCGTGGAAAGCTATCGCACCACCGGTGCGCCGCGCATCAGTCCGACGCACTTTATGGACAGCGACGGCAAGGTATTGGCTGAAGTTGCGCCGCGTCGTTATTTCTGCCTGCAATGTCACGTTCCGCAGGCTGACGCCGCGCCGATTGTTGAAAATACCTTCACCCCCTCGAAAGGTTACGGGAAATAAGAGGTCATTATGGAAAATTCTAACCGTAAACCAGGCTGGATTAAGCGCGTCTGGCAATGGTGGCGTCGCCCCAGCCGTCTGGCGCTCGGCACGCTGTTGTTAATCGGCTTTGTGGGCGGCATTATTTTCTGGGGCGGCTTTAATACCGGTATGGAAAAGGCCAATACAGAAGAGTTCTGCATTAGCTGTCACGAAATGCGCAATACGGTATACCAGGAATACATGGAAACCGTACACTACAACAACCGCAGTGGTGTGCGAGCGACTTGCCCTGATTGCCACGTCCCGCACGAGTGGGGCCCGAAAATGATTCGTAAGATCAAGGCCAGTAAAGAGCTGTACGCGAAAGCACTGGGGCTGATAGATACACCGCAGAAATTTGAAGACCATCGTCTGACGATGGCGCAAAATGAGTGGCGGCGTATGAAAGATAATAATTCGCAAGAGTGCCGAAACTGTCACAACTTCGAGTTTATGGATTTAACCGCCCAGAAAGGCGTTGCGGCCAAAATGCACGACCAGGCCGTGAAAGACGGGCAAACCTGTATTGACTGTCATAAAGGGATAGCGCACAAACTGCCTGATATGCGCGAAGTCAAACCGGGCTTTTAACAGGATGTAGATAACCAGGTATGCTTGAAGCCAGAGAATTACTTTGCGAGCGAGATGACAGAATACTGTTCAGCAATCTGTCATTTCGCGTCAACGCAGGGGAATGGGTACAAATTACCGGCAGCAACGGCGCAGGGAAAACTACTCTGCTGCGGTTGCTTACCGGGCTGGCGCGTCCCGATGCAGGGGAGGTTTGCTGGCAAGAGCAGCCGCTGCATCACGTGCGGGACAGCTACCATCAGCAACTGCTGTGGATCGGACATCAGCCGGGGATAAAAACCCGGCTTTCGGCGTTGGAGAACCTGCGTTTCTTCCATCATGACGGCGACATTGCACAGTGTCTGGCTGCGCTGGCACAGGCGGGACTTGCCGGATATGAAGATATTCCGGTGAACCAGCTCTCCGCCGGACAACAGCGGCGCGTAGCGCTGGCCCGTTTGTGGCTGACCCGCGCCCGGCTGTGGATCCTCGATGAACCCTTTACCGCCATTGATGTGAACGGCGTTGAGCGACTGACTCAGCGTATGGCGCAGCATACAGAGCAGGGCGGTATTGTTATTCTCACCACCCACCAACCGCTCAATGTCGAAACCGATAAAGTGCGACGTATTGCGCTGACCAGCGAGAGGGCAACGCAATGATGTGGCGAATCTTCCGTTTAGAACTGCGAGTTGCGTTTCGTCATAGTGCGGAAATCGCCAATCCTTTATGGTTCTTCCTGATTGTTATTACGCTGTTCCCCCTGAGCATTGGGCCGGAACCGCAGCTACTGGCGCGCATTGCGCCGGGCATCATTTGGGTTGCGGCGCTGCTGGCGTCATTGCTGGCGCTGGAACGCCTGTTTCGTGATGATCTGCAGGACGGCAGCCTTGAGCAACTGATGCTGCTGCCGTTACCGCTACCGGCCGTGGTGCTGGCGAAAGTGATGGCGCACTGGGTCGTGACCGGCCTGCCGCTGTTGATCCTCTCGCCGCTAGTGGCGCTGCTGCTGGGCATGGATATGTACAGCTGGAAAATTATGGCGCTGACGTTGTTACTCGGAACGCCGACGCTGGGCTTCCTCGGTGCGCCGGGTGTGGGGCTGACGGTGGGCTTAAAGCGCGGCGGCGTGTTGTTAAGCGTGCTGGTGCTCCCGCTCACCATACCCTTACTGATTTTTGCAACCGCCGCGATGGATGCGGCTTCTATGCACTTACCGGTTGAAGGGTACATGGCAATTCTGGGCGCGTTGCTGGTCGGCAGCGCCACGTTAAGCCCGTTTGCCACAGCTGCGGCGTTACGGATAAGCGTGCAGTAACGAGAATTAGATGTGTAGGCCGGGCAAGGTGCTCTGGCACAACGGATTTTAATTTATGGAGTCTGGTGACTGAACTATGTGGAAAACACTTCATCAATTGGCGATGCCCCCTCGGCTCTATCAGATCTGTGGCTGGTTTATCCCGTGGCTGGCGATTGCCAGCGC
>NZ_SZWU01000034.1:164482-173707 GCF_005280935.1 Citrobacter sp. wls757
GATGGGTCTGGGGCTTTGGTTTTGCGCCTGCGGACTATCAGCAGGGGCAGAGCTATCGCATTATTTATCTGCACGTTCCGGCGGCAATCTGGTCGATGGGCATTTATGCCTCGATGGCTGTTGCCGCGTTTATCGGCCTGGTCTGGCAGATGAAAATGGCCAATCTGGCGCTGGCTGCGATGGCGCCGATTGGTGCAGTGTTTACCTTTATTGCGCTGGTGACCGGCTCCGCATGGGGCAAACCGATGTGGGGAACCTGGTGGGTCTGGGATGCCCGACTCACCTCTGAACTGGTGCTGCTGTTTCTCTACGTGGGCGCCATTGCGCTGTGGCATGCCTTTGACGACCGCCGTCTGGCAGGTCGTGCCGCCGGTATTCTGGTGCTGATTGGCGTGGTCAACTTACCGATTATCCACTACTCGGTTGAGTGGTGGAATACGCTGCATCAGGGTTCTACCCGCATGCAGCAAAGCATCGATCCGGCGATGCGTACGCCGCTGCGTCTGGCAATCGTCGGCTATCTGTTACTGTTTGTCACGCTGGCGCTGATGCGCATGCGTAACCTGATTTTGATGATGGAAAAACGCCGCCCGTGGGTGAGCGAACTGATCTTAAAAAGAGGCCGCCAATGACCCCTGCATTTGCATCATGGAGTGATTTTTTCGCGATGGGCGGCTACGCCTTGTATGTCTGGCTTGCCGTAGCGATGAGCGTTATCCCGCTGGTGGTGCTGGTACTGCATTCCGCGTTACAACATCGCGCAATTTTACGCGGTGTGGCGCAGCAGCGGGCGAGAGAAGCGCGTATGCGTGCGGCGCAAGTGCAACGGGAGGCGGCGTGAATATTCGACGTAAAAATCGGTTATGGATAGCCTGTGCGGTACTGGCGGGTCTGGCGTTGACCATTACGCTGGTGCTTTATGCGCTGCGTTCTAATATTGACCTGTTCTATACACCGGGAGAGATACTCTACGGTAAGCGCGAAACGCAGCAGATGCCCGAAGTCGGTCAGCGCCTGCGCGTGGGCGGAATGGTGATGCCCGGTAGCGTAAAGCGCGATCCGCAGTCGTTGAAGGTGAATTTCAGTATCTATGACGCCGAAGGTGTGGTGGATGTCACCTACGAAGGCATTCTGCCGGATCTGTTCCGCGAAGGGCAGGGTGTCGTTGTTCAGGGCGAACTGGACGAAGGAAATCATGTGCAGGCCAAAGAGGTTCTTGCCAAACATGATGAGAATTACACCCCGCCGGAAGTCGAAAAAGCGATGCAGGAAAACCATCGTCGCCCGGAAAGTGTTTATAAGGATAAAACGTCATGATGCCTGAAATTGGCAATGCGCTGTTGTGCCTTGCGCTCGGCGTGGCGTTACTACTGTCGGTCTATCCGCTGTGGGGCGTAGCGCGCGGCGACGTGCGAATGATGGCCTCCGCGCGGCCTTTTGCCTGGGTTCTGTTTATCTGCGTGATGGGGGCGTTCCTGATTCTGGTCAACGCCTTCGTGGTTAATGACTTTACCGTCACCTACGTTGCCAGCAACTCCAATACCCAGCTTCCGGTCTGGTATCGGGTGGCAGCAACCTGGGGTGCCCATGAAGGCTCTCTGCTGCTATGGGTATTGCTGATGAGCGGCTGGACGTTCGCCGTTGCGGCGTTCAGCCAGCGAATGCCGCTGGACATCGTTGCTCGCGTGCTGGCGGTGATGGGGATGGTAAGCGTTGGCTTTCTGCTGTTTATTCTGTTTACCTCCAACCCGTTTGCCCGTACGTTGCCCAACTTCCCTATTGAAGGGCGCGACCTGAACCCGCTGTTGCAGGATCCGGGGCTGATTTTCCATCCGCCGTTGCTGTACATGGGGTATGTCGGCTTCTCCGTGGCCTTCGCGTTTGCGATTGCCGCGCTAATGAGCGGACGACTGGACAGTACCTTCGCCCGTTTTTCGCGTCCGTGGACGCTGGCGGCGTGGGTGTTCCTGACGCTGGGTATTGTGCTCGGTTCGGCCTGGGCCTATTACGAGCTGGGCTGGGGCGGTTGGTGGTTCTGGGATCCAGTTGAGAACGCCTCGTTTATGCCATGGCTGGTGGGAACGGCGCTGATGCACTCGCTGTCGGTAACCGAACAGCGTGCCAGCTTTAAAGCCTGGACGCTGCTGCTGTCAATCTGCGCATTCTCGCTTTGCCTGTTAGGTACTTTCCTGGTGCGCTCCGGCGTGTTGGTATCGGTGCATGCCTTCGCCTCCGATCCGTCACGCGGGATGTTTATTCTGGCCTTTATGGTATTGGTGATTGGCGGCTCCCTGCTGCTGTTTGCGGTGCGCGGTCACAAGGTCCGTTCACGGGTAAACAACGCGCTGTGGTCGCGTGAATCTCTGCTGTTGGGCAACAACGTTCTGCTGATTGCCGCCATGCTGGTGGTGCTCTTGGGCACGCTGCTGCCGCTGGTGCACAAACAGCTGGGTCTGGGCAGCATTTCGATTGGCGAACCGTTCTTCAACACCATGTTTACCTGGCTGATGGCGCCGTTCGCGCTGTTGCTGGGAATTGGGCCATTAGTGCGCTGGGGCCGTGACCGACCGCGTAAACTGAAAACGTTACTGATTATCGCGTTTGTCACCACGCTTGTTCTGTCGCTGCTGCTGCCGTGGTTGTTTGAGGATCGCATTGCCGCTATGACGGTGGTAGGGCTGGCGATGGCATGCTGGATATTCGTGCTGGCGATGTCCGAAGCATTCCTGCGTGTTTCCCGCGGAACGAAATTAACACCAAGCTATTGGGGCATGGTGTCGGGCCACGTTGGGCTGGCGATTACTATTGTCGGTATTGCCTTCAGCCAGAACTACAGCGTTGAACGCGATGTGCGCATGAAAGCAGGTGATAGCGTTAGTATCCATAACTATCAGTTCACGTTCCGCGAAGTGAAAGATATTACCGGACCTAACTACCGGGGCGGTGTCGCCATTATTGGCGTTACCCGAGATGGTAAACCGGAAGCCACGCTGCATGCGGAAAAACGCTTCTATAACAGCACCAGTTCGATGATGACCGAAGCGGCAATTGACGGCGGATTCACGCGCGATCTGTACGCCGCGCTGGGTGAAGAACTGGATAACGGCGCATGGGCTGTGCGTCTGTACTACAAACCGTTTATTCGCTGGATTTGGGCCGGAGGATTGCTGATGGCGCTGGGCGGATTGTTCTGCCTGTTTGATCCACGCTATCGTCAGCGCGCGCGTCCTCGCGCCGCGGTGCAAAAAAATGCGTCGGAGGCTGTATGAAGCGCAACGCACTGTTAATTCCGTTTATTATTTTTCTGATCATTGCGGCGGCGCTGCTGTGGCAGCTGGCGCGTAACGCTCAGGGAGACGATCCCACGAATCTGGAATCGGCGCTGATCGGCAAACCCGTTCCGACATTCCGCCTGGAGTCGCTGGAGAATCCGGGTCAGCATTATCAGGCCGATGTGCTGACTCAGGGCAAACCGGTACTGCTGAACGTCTGGGCGACCTGGTGCCCGACCTGTCGCGCCGAACATCAGTATCTGAACCAGCTATCTGCACAAGGCGTGCGGGTGGTGGGTCTGAACTATAAAGACGATCGTCAGAAAGCCATTGTCTGGCTAAAAGAGCTGGGCAATCCTTACTCATTAAGCCTGTTTGACGGCGACGGTATGCTCGGTCTGGATCTTGGCGTGTACGGCGCGCCGGAAACGTTCCTGATCGACGGTAAAGGTATTATTCGCTATCGCCATGCTGGTGATTTGAATGCCAGGGTGTGGGAGAGCGAGATCAAACCGTTGTGGGATAAGTACAGTAAGGAGGCTGCGCAATGAGATTTTTACTGGGCCTGCTGATGCTGGTTATCTCGGGATCTGCGCTGGCGACCATCGATGTGATGCAGTTTAAGGATGAAGCGCAGGAGCAGCAGTTCCGTCAGCTTACCGAACAGCTGCGCTGTCCTAAATGTCAGAACAACAGTATCGCCGATTCTAACTCGATGATTGCCACCGACCTGCGCCAGAAAGTGTACGAACTGATGCAGGAAGGGAAAAGCCAGAAAGAAATTGTCGATTATATGGTGGCGCGCTACGGCAACTTTGTCACCTACGATCCGCCGTTGACGCCGCTTACTGTGCTTTTGTGGGTGATGCCGGTGGTAGCGATTGGTTTGGGCGGCTGGATTATTTTTGCCCGTACTCGCCGACGCGTCCGGGTGAAGCTGGAAGAGTTTCCTGACGACGTTATCCCGGATGGCAAGCGCGGTGGATTTGGGTTGTTTGTGCCCGGCATCGTGGTGGCGCTGATCGTTGGCGCGGTGAGCTATTATGAAACCGGCAGCTATAAGCAGGTTCAGGTCTGGCAGCAGGCCACCGCTCAGGCTCCGGCGCTGCTGGAACGCGCGTTGGATCCGAAAGCTGACCCGCTCAATGAAGAAGATATGACACGTCTGGCGCTGGGGCTGCGCACGCGTTTACAAGCCGATCCTACAAACGTTGAAGGTTGGATCATGCTTGGGCGTATTGGCATGGTACTCGGTAACGCCAGTATGGCCACTGAAGCCTATGCCAATGCCTATCGACTGGATCCTAAAAACAGCGATGCGGCGCTGGGTTATGCGGAAGCACTGACCCGTTCATCCGATCCTGACGATAATCGCAGGGGAGGGGAGCTGTTACGCCAGCTGGTGCGCGGCGAGCATGCCAACGTGCGGGTTCTCAGCATGTACGCGTTTAACGCTTTTGAACAGCAGCGCTTTGGTGAGGCGGTTGCGGCATGGGAGATGATGCTGAAATTATTACCGGCCAATGATACCCGTCGGGCGGTGATAGAACGCAGCATTAAGCAGGCGATGGAGCAGCTAACGCCGCAGGAGAAGTAAGAGTCCAGATTGCCCGAAGGCGTGCTGCTTTCGGGCCTGTGCGAGCTTTGTAGGCCGGATAAGACGCTGTTGCGTCGCCATCCGGCATCTCATTGATTACTGCATGCCGCGTGTTTGCAAAAACAGGATGGTGGCAGCAACGCGAGAACGCACGTTGAGTTTGCGCAGCAGGTTACGAATATGCACCTTCACCGTCTGTTCGGAAATATTCAGTACCGACGCAATCTGTTTATTCGACAGCCCCTGAGCCAGCTCGTGTAACACATCCAGTTCGCGTTCGGTGAGAATGCTGAATGGATCTTCCTGCGCACCAAACAGGTCACGTTCGCGCAGATATTCGCTAACACGAGCGCTAAACGCTTTACCACCTTTGGCGCCGTTACGAATGGCTTCCAGCAAGACTTCGGGATCGCTATCTTTCAGTAAATAACCATCCGCGCCGGCATCAATTAAGGCGTACACATCGCTGGCGGCATCCGATACGGTAAGAATAATAATTTGCGCGGTGACGCCGTCCCGACGCAGCGCATTCAGGGTGTCCAGCCCGCTCATACCTTTCATATTGAGATCCAGCAGGATCACATCAAGGTCCAGACGGTTTGCCAGATCGATAGCACTTGCGCCGTCGCCTGCTTCAGCGACTACGTCAAATGCGGGATCCAGTTGCAATAATTGACTAATTCCCCGCCGCATGAGTGGGTGGTCGTCGACAATCAGCACCCGAAAAGGCGTTACTTCAGGCATACTATTCTCCTGAGCTTTTATTAGTATCATTATTGTTTTCAGCGCATCAATCGTCCAGATTCATCGCGCTGATGAGAGGATGAATTTTACCCCAATTTGTGCATGGGTAAGTAGTAAAACCTGTGCTGAAGGCTGCTGTAAAACTCAGGAATGCGGAATCGCAGACATAAAAAAACCAACCACAAGGGTTGGTTTTTTTGGGGATTTTTGGTCGGCACGAGAGGATTTGAACCTCCGACCCCCGACACCCCATGACGGTGCGCTACCAGGCTGCGCTACGTGCCGACGCTATGGCTGCTAATACTACTGCTTTCCGCTACGAATGCAAGAGGATGCCTCACTAACTGATTTATAATTAATCAGTTAGCAATAAATCGTTTCTCATCCGTCAGAACCTGTAGCAGCAGGCTGAGCTGCGGTTTCTGATCTTTTATTTTCTCGCCACGTAAATCATAGGTCTGATAATTTCCGTTGTTGTTCAGCACCAGCGTCATCTCTGGCGTAGTCACTGCCATCGTGCTGCCGTCGGCGGCGGTCACCCAGTAATGGCGACGTGTAGCATTGAACAAATCCTGCCCCTGCGAGTATTCGTTAGCCGGCGTGCTGACGTGCAGCAGGCGCTGCATCAGCGTCGTCATCAGGTCTGTATGATCGGTCAGGCTATTGATACGCTGGGCAGGTGTTCCCGGCCAGTGAATAACCAGAGGAACCTGCAGATGACCGCGCGACCAGGCAAAGTTGTTCTCTTCCTGAGTCAGCGGCACACCGCGACCCGCGGTAATAATCACCACCGTGTTGTCCAGTTTACCCGAGTCGCGCAGGGCGCTAAGAACACGGTTAATATTGGCATCCACATCCTGAGCGGCGCTGGCGTAGCGTTTGGCAAAGTTCTTCTGGTTACTGTCATCAAGGTTTGTCCCGTTAAAGGAGACCCAGGAGAACCAGCGATTATCTTCCTGCGCGTAGCGTCCCAGCCAGTTAATCCATTGGCTTGCGGTTTGTTCGTCTGATTGCGTTTGCACGCTCGGCATGGAGAAATCTGACAGTAGCGCCTGACGATAAAGCGGGCTGGTAAAGCCATCCGAGGAGAATAGCCCTAACTGATAACCCTGCTGGTTCAGTGCAGAGATCAGCGCCGCAGGCGTTCGGGTCGACAAAATGCCGTCCATGTAGCTTGGTGATACGCCATAGAACAGGCCAAAGATCCCGTTATCCGTGGTGTTGCCTGAGCTCATGTGACGCGTAAAGGAGATATTCTGCCCGGCGAACTCAGCCAGCGCAGGCATCTGTTTTTCAAAGCGTGAGTAGTTCAGGCCGTCTACGGTGATCAGCAGAACATTCTGGCCGGTGCCCAGATCGCGATAGTGCAGTTCGCTGAGCGGGTACTGCACGGAAACCGCTTCCGGATTACCCTGTTCGATCAGGCGACGCTGATACTCTTGCGCATCCAGCAGGCCATGTTTTTCCAGAAACTTACGCGCCGTCATCGGGTAAGAGAGTGGCAGGTTTGCGCGCTGCATGGTAATCGGGCGATAGAAATTGGCATCTGCCCAGATATACACCACATGCGAGGCGATAAAAGAAACGAAGAAGAATGCCGCTAACGGTTTGGCGAAATGGCGACGACGCGTCAGGCTGCGCAGCTTTTGCCAGCTCCAGGTCGCAAACAACATTTCTATTAACAGGATAACCGGCACGCTGATAAACAACAGTTGCCAGTCACGCGCCGCTTCGTTCTGGTCAGGATTAATGACCAGTTCCCAGACGATCGGGTTAAGGTGCAGGTGGAAGCGGGTGAAAACTTCGCTGTCGATTAACAACAGCGTCATGCCAGCCGTCGCCAGAATAGCTGATAAGAATCGCATCAGCCTCTGGGACATGACGATAAACGTCAGGGGAAACAGGATTAGCAGATAGGTGGCAAACACCAGAAAGCTAAAATGCCCGACAACGCTCAGGTAGGAATATACACGACCTGCAAGGGTTGTCGGCCAGTCGGCGACAAACAGGTAACGGCTACCGAGAACCATGGCCAACAGAATGTTGAACAAGGCAAACCAGTGCCCCCAGCTAACCATCTGGGAGACTTTCTCACGGTAGCGCTGACGATGAGTTACCATAAACTGTTGTTCGTTTCCCCGGAGCAGGCTCTTAATGCGCTTGGTCGTCGTTTACCGAAGACTGCAATGCGCGGGCAAAAGAGTTGGCAATCGCCTGGCGCTGGGCCGGTGCGATGCTTGTATTGATAAGGTTAGTCACCATGTTTCCCAGAACCATCAGGGAAAGGTCGGTCGGCGCCTTATGTTTTTCCAGTACGTTGAGCATCTCATTCAGCAGTTGTTCAACGTGTTCGTCACTATAGCGGGAAATTTGTGGCATAAATCGAAATCAGTCTGTTCATGAAAGGGCAACATATTACCGTACAGACAGTTTTTTTTCTGCTTTTTTATCTTCTATTGCGTCACTGCCCGGCAGGTGGTTGAATACCGCCCGGTCTAAAAGGAGAGTTTATCATGAGTCTGGATATCAACCAGATTGCCCTGCACCAGCTTATCAAACGTGACGAGCAGAACCTTGAGCTGGTCTTGCGCGATTCATTACTGGAACCGACAGCGACGGTTGTCGATATGATGGCTGAGTTGCATCGGGTGTATAGCGCCAAGAATAAAGCCTATGGCCTGTTTAGCGAAGAGAGTGAACTGGCGCAAACGCTGCGTTTACAGCGTCAGGGTGAAGAGGATTTTCTGGCATTTAGTCGTGCCGCGACCGGACGCTTGCGGGACGAGCTGGCGAAATATCCTTTTGCCGACGGCGGTATTGTCCTGTTCTGCCATTACCGCTATCTGGCGGTAGAGTATCTGCTGGTCGCCGTGCTGAACAATTTAAGCAGCATGCGCGTCAATGAAAATCTGGATATCAACCCGACGCACTATCTGGATATCAATCATGCGGACATCGTGGCGCGTATTGATTTAACCGAGTGGGAAACCAATCCGGAGTCCACACGCTATCTGACGTTCCTGAAAGGGCGGGTAGGGCGCAAAGTCGCCGATTTCTTTATGGATTTCCTCGGTGCCAGCGAAGGTCTGAACGCCAAAGCGCAAAACCGTGGCCTGCTGCAAGCTGTCGATGACTTTACTGCCGAGGCGCAACTCGATAAAGCCGAACGCCAGAACGTGCGTCAGCAGGTGTACAGCTACTGTAACGAGCAGTTGCAGGCTGGTGAAGAGATCGAACTGGAGTCGCTGTCTAAAGAGCTTTCCGGCGTCAGTGAAGTCAGCTTCAGCGAATTTACCGCTGATAAAGGCTACGAGCTGGAAGAGAGCTTCCCTGCGGATCGCAGTACGCTGCGTCAGTTAACCAAATTTGCCGGCAGCGGCGGTGGGTTAACCATTAACTTCGACGCTATGTTACTGGGTGAACGTATTTTCTGGGATCCGGCGACGGACACCTTGACCATCAAAGGTACGCCGCCGAACCTGCGCGACCAGCTGCAGCGCCGCACGTCTGGCGGGAAATAAAACCGTGTGCCGGGTGAG
This sequence comes from Citrobacter sp. wls757, assembly GCF_005280935.1. Taxonomy (NCBI): domain Bacteria; kingdom Pseudomonadati; phylum Pseudomonadota; class Gammaproteobacteria; order Enterobacterales; family Enterobacteriaceae; genus Citrobacter; species Citrobacter sp. wls757. The sequence goes on from NZ_SZWU01000034.1 coordinate 173,635, forward strand.
AGCGTTAACGCCTTATCCGGTCGACGAGAACCATCAGTATCGATGACAAAACCCCATAAAAAAACCCCGCCTT